>DATALJ010000035.1:0-5182 GCA_036261135.1 Bacteroidales bacterium | reverse complement strand
AGGGATTCCGGCCTTCGCCGGAATGACAGGGAAACTTTCGCAGTAAGGCTCTTTAGATAACTAAAAATAAAATAATAAATGCTTCTCGCCTCTTTGCGACTTAGTGTTTAAAAACGAACAATATGGCTTTTAATATTTACGATTTCAGCTCACTAACCCAATCCATTGACGAGGGTTTAAACCAGGTAATGTCGCCAGGGTGGGCTCTGTTTACCGAACTGGCAATTATCGGTGTGGTATTCCTCGGGTTCTACGCATTGGTTGGGTTATTCCTGGTTTATGCCGAACGTAAGGTCTGTGCATTCATGCAAAACCGTGTCGGGCCTAATCGTGTTGGGCCTTTTGGAATTTTTCAAACCATTGCCGACCTTATCAAGTTGTTGATGAAGGAGTTGATCCCCATTCGCAAATCGGATAAAATTCTTTTCAATATCGCGCCATTCATCGTAATCATTGCATCGTTTATGGCTATTGCAGCCATTCCCTTTGCCAAAGGATTACATGCAATCGACTTTAACGTAGGTATATTCTATGTTATGGCGGTTTCGTCGCTTGGAGTGGTTGGCATCCTTATTGCCGGATGGTCAAGTAACAGCAAATACTCACTTATTGGGGCTATGCGTAGTGGCGCACAGGTTGTAAGCTACGAATTATCTGTAGGTTTGTCACTGCTTACCGTTATCATTTATTCCGGTTCTATGCAACTCTCCGTGATTGTTGAGAGCCAGGCCAATGGATGGTGGATTTTCAAAGGTCATATCCCTGCATTTATTTCATTCATCGTATTTCTGGTTGCCAGTACAGCTGAAACAAACCGTGGTCCCTTCGACCTTGCAGAAGCTGAATCGGAATTAACAGCCGGTTTCCACACCGAATACTCAGGTATCCGCTTTGCCTTCTTCTTTTTGGCCGAATATATGAACATGTTTATTGTTGCATCTATTGCTGCTACTGTGTTCTTAGGCGGATGGATGCCGTTACATATAGGCGGATGGGAAGGTTTCAATCATATTATGGACTTTATTCCACCTCTGTTCTGGTATTTTGCAAAAACAGGATTTATAATCTTTGTTATTATGTGGTTCAAATGGACTTTTCCAAGGTTACGTATCGACCAGCTCCTAACCCTTGAGTGGAAATATCTGTTGCCTATAAACCTGATCAATATTGTAATTGTAGCATTTTTAACCTTAATGGGCTGGCATTTTTAATACAACATAGATGAACGCAGTAATCAAATATATAAAAGATGTGGTACTCGGCGTAAAATCGCTGTGGACCGGGATGACTGTAACAGGGAAGTATTTCTTCAGCCCTGGCGAAATTGTCACCCAACAATACCCAGAAAACCGCAAGAAACTTGAGATGTTCGATGGTTTCAAGGGCGAAATCATTATGCCGCATGACGAAAACAACCAACACAAATGTACTGGTTGCGGTATTTGCCAGATGAACTGTCCGAATGGCTCAATACAGGTTATTACAGCCAAGGTAGAAACTGCCGAAGGGAAAACCGAACGTATTATAGACAAGCATATTTACCATCTTTCGATGTGTACATTTTGCGGATTGTGCGTAAAAACTTGTCCTTCGAATGCACTGGACTTTGGCGAAAAGTTCGAGCATGCTGTTTTCGATAAGAAAAAGCTAACCAAACAACTCAATCAACCCGGATCGTCAATTAAAAAAGATAAGAAATAATGGCTAATATTTTAATGTTTTACTTGTTTGCTGCCGTAATCGTGGTGTTTGCCTTACTATCGATTACCACCCGAAGAATTCTGAGGGCTGCAGTATACCTGCTTTTTGTATTGGTATCTACTGCTGGGCTTTACTTCCTGCTTGAATACCAGTTTTTGGCTGCCATGCAGCTCGCCTTATATGCCGGAGGTATTGTTGTGTTAATAATTTTCTCCATCCTGCTCACACACCACATCGATCATAAGTTCGAGAAACCGGCTCTCGCAAACGCTATATTAGGTGGAGGTATTGCAGTGATTGGGTCTGCAACAGCCATCTATACATTATGGTCTTACCCTTTTCAGGCAAAAGCTGAAGCTGCCATTGATGTAAATATGCGCACCATTGGGATGCAGCTCTTGGAAACCGGGAAAAACGGATATGCGTTGCCATTTGAAGTTATAAGTATTCTTTTATTGGCTGCAATGATTGCAGCTATAGTAATTGCAAAGAAAGGAAAGTAATATGATACAAGGAATACCATTTATTCACATACTGATTGTTTCTACAATCATGTTTTTTATAGGGATTGCCGGGTTCATCATTCGCAAAAACCTTATCACCATGCTTATGTCACTGGAGCTTATTCTGAATTCCGTTTGTATCAACTTTGTTGTATTCAACCGGTATCTGTATCCCGGCCAATTACAGGGACATTTCTTTACATTGATCATTGTAGCCATTGCCGCAGCTGAAGCTTCAGTTGCCATTGCGCTCATCATTAATATATACAGGCGCTTCTCATCTATTGAAGTTACGGATGTAAGTGAAATGAAGAATTAACAAATTCCTCGAAAACAAAACCGAATATTTAACAACTATCATATGAACGCATTCTCATATACTGTTTTAATACCGCTGGTTCCGCTCTTCATGTTCCTGCTGATCGGGCTTGGTGGAATGAAATTCAAACCCATTGTTTCCGGAGTACTGGGAACTGCTGGACTTGGCTTTATTGCAATCCTTTCATATATAACAGCCATAAGGTATTTCTTTTTTGAAGGTAAAGTTGATGGGGTTTTCCAAACCATTATTCCTGCAAAAATTACATGGCTGCAGTTTACCGAAACCTTACATATTGATATGGGCGTTATGCTCGACCCCATTTCGGTAATGATGCTGGTAGTTATTACTACAGTATCGCTTATGGTTCACTTGTACAGTATAGGATACATGAAAGGGGAAGTAGGATTCGAAAGATTTTTCGCCTTCCTGTCGCTGTTTAGCTTCTCGATGTTAGGTTTGGTGCTTGCTACAAACATTTTCCAGATGTACATTTTCTGGGAGTTGGTTGGTGTTTCGTCGTATCTGCTTATTGGTTTCTATTATCAGAAACCTTCGGCAGTGGCCGCTTCGAAAAAAGCATTTATCGTAACCCGCTTTGCTGACCTTGGTTTCTTAATTGGTATATTACTTTTATCATATTTTACCGGAACTTTCGATTTTGGTGTTCTCACACAACCCGGCACTTCAATATTCCAAAGTGCAACAGGTATTACGTTCATGGGAATGTCGGCATTAACATGGGCTATGCTTCTCATATTTATGGGTGGAGCCGGAAAGAGTGCTATGTTTCCGTTACACATCTGGTTGCCTGATGCAATGGAAGGTCCAACTCCTGTTTCGGCTTTAATCCACGCCGCTACCATGGTTGTAGCCGGTGTTTACCTTGTAGCCCGTATGTTCCCGGTATATGTTTTCCAGGCACCAAACGCGCTGGAGGTTATTTCTTATGTTGGAGGGTTTACGTCGCTCTTTGCAGCTGTAATTGCATGTACTCAACATGATATAAAGCGAGTGCTGGCCTTTTCTACATTATCTCAATTAGGCTACATGATGCTTGCTCTAGGTGTTTCAGGTTATGGTGGAGAAGAAGGTCTTGGTTACATGGCTTCCATGTTCCATTTGTTTACCCACGCTATGTTCAAGGCCTTATTATTCCTTGGTGCTGGTTCTATCATCCACGCTGTACATAGTAACTACATGTACGATATGGGCGGACTTCGCAAATACATGCCTATAACGCATATTACATTCCTTATTGCATGCTTAACCATCGCCGGTGTGCCTCCCCTCTCAGGTTTCTTCAGTAAAGATGAAATTTTGGTAGCAGCACACAACCACAACATTATTCTCTTCTGGGTTGAATGGGCAGTTGCCGGGTTAACAGCATTCTATATGTTCCGCCTTTACTTCAATGTATTCTGGGGCAAAGAAACACATTACCATCATACTCCGCATGAATCGCCGCTTGTAATGACCATACCTCTAATGATATTAGCTGTAGCATCTATCTTTTCCGGATTCCTACCATTTCACGATATGGTAACATCCGATAAGGCTGACCTTACCACAGAAATGCACATGGGAATAGCAATACCATCGGTAGCTGTAGGTTTACTCGGTATCCTCGTTGCCTTTATTTTCTACAAAAAAGAAACCAGTATACCCGACAAAGTCAGCAAGGCATTGGGTGGCTTCTACAAAACAGCATATAACAAGTTCTATTTCGACGAAATATACCTATTTGTAACCAAGAAAATTATTTTCAATCATATATCACGCCCCATTGCATGGTTCGACCGTAACATTGTTGACGCAACAATGAATGGTATTGCGTGGGTTACAAATTACGCATCCGAACGTATTAAAGGCCTCCAATCAGGACAGGTTCAGCAATATGCGCTGGTGTTTGTTTCAGGCGCAGTTATGCTTGTGCTCATTTTTGTTTACTTGTTGAATTGATGAATTATAAGATATGAACATTCTTAGCTTATTTGTTGTAATTCCGGTACTCACGATATTCGGAATTCTATTTACCAAAGATTTAAAAGGCACGCGAACCGTTTCAGCGATTGGAATGGGCATTCAGCTTGTGCTGGCGGCTATTCTGATTTTCTCCTATTTAGCCGAACGTAGCGCTGGCAATACCGCCGAAATGCTTTTCACCGCTGATTACACGTGGTTTCCCAGCTTAAATATACGCTATGCCATAGGTGTTGATGGTATCGCAGTTGCAATGATTGGATTAACCTCCGTTATTGTATTTGCAGGTATTTTTGCATCATGGAAGATGGAACTCCTTCCACGAGAATTCTTTATATCGCTTATTCTTCTTTCAACCGGTGTATTTGGCTTCTTTATTTCGCTGGACCTTTTCACCATGTTCTTATTCTACGAACTGGCCGTAATTCCTATGTACCTGTTAATCGGGCTCTGGGGTACAGGCCCAAAAGAATATTCGGCGATGAAGCTTACCCTTATGCTTATGGCAGGTTCTGCATTGCTTATGGTTGGATTGTTCGGTTTATACTTCAATTCAGCACCCAATGGTGGCCAACTCACTTTCCACATCCAGGAAATTGCCAAGGTTGCCATTCCACTTGATAAGCAAATGTTTTTCTTTCCGTTCCTGTTTGTAGGTTTTGGCGTTTTAGGAGCG
>DATALJ010000034.1:0-3047 GCA_036261135.1 Bacteroidales bacterium | reverse complement strand
CAGGAGCTGTCCTACAATATTTGGATATTACCCGACATGAGAATATAAAGCATATTACACGCCTTTCCCGTATCGAGGAGGACAAATATGTCTGGCTCGACCGCTTTACCATTCGTAACCTTGAGCTTACCGGCTCCATGCAGGAAAATGCCAAAACCCTCATCGATGTAATAGACAAGACGGTTTCTCCCATGGGAGCCCGATTACTACGTCGGTGGCTTGTACTGCCTTTGAAAGAGATTAAAGCCATTAATGAACGTCTCAATGGGGTTGAGTATTTCTTTAGCCATGAGGAGGAACATGACGAGTTATCTACACTTATACGTCAGGTAGGCGATCTGGAGCGCATCATATCCAAGCTGGCAATGAACCGTATTTCTCCCCGAGAGGTACTTCAATTGAAGCATGCGCTATCGGCTGTTCCGCAACTTAAAAGTATTTGCGAAAGCTCCAAAGAGGCTACATTGTTACATATTGCAGATCAGCTTAACCCATGTACCAATATCCGCGAGCGCATTGCCCGCGAGATTTGCGAAGAAGCTCCTGCCCTCGTTCAAAAAGGAAATGTAATTGCGCCATTGGTTTCACCTGATTTGGATGAACTACGCAAAATCATGACCTCCGGCAAAGACTACCTTGTACAGGTTCAGCAACGCGAAAGTGAACGTACAGGAATACCTTCGCTGAAGGTAAGCTTTAACAATGTGTTTGGTTATTACATTGAAGTTCGTAATACGCACAAAGACAAGGTGCCATCGGACTGGATACGTAAGCAAACCCTTGTAAGTGCCGAACGCTATATTACCGAAGAACTCAAAGAGTACGAATCGAAAATTCTGGGCGCTGAAGAGAAAATTCTCCAGTTGGAATTGAATCTATACAACGATCTTATATTGGGTATTGCTGAATACATTCCCGCCATTCAGCTCAATGCTATGCTCATTGCCAAACTCGACTGTTTACAATCGGCAGCGCGGATTGCACGCGTCAATAAGTATGTAAAACCTGCTATCAACGAGTCCGATGTTATAAACATCAAGCAGGGGCGCCATCCTGTAATTGAGACACAGTTATCAGCTGAATGTCCCTTTATTGCTAACGATGTGTACCTCGATACCGACGATCAGCAGGTAATTATTATTACCGGGCCTAACATGTCGGGTAAATCAGCATTATTGCGCCAAACTGCATTGATTGTACTTATGGCCCAGATTGGGAGCTTTGTTCCTGCCAGGAGCGCCGAAATTGGCATTGTAGACAAGATATTCACACGCGTAGGTGCATCCGATAATATCTCTGCGGGCGAATCCACCTTTATGGTCGAAATGCTCGAAACGGCAAGCATTCTGAATAACCTTTCGCACCGATCACTGATTCTTCTTGATGAAATTGGACGTGGTACCAGTACATACGATGGTATTTCCATTGCATGGGCCATGGTCGAATATATACACGAGCATTCAACATCCAAAGCGAAAACGCTATTTGCTACACATTACCACGAGCTGAATGAAATGGAAAAGACATTCGCGCGTGTTAAGAACTTCAATGTTTCCATTAAGGAGATGGATAAGAAGATCATTTTCCTCCGGAAACTTGTACCTGGCGGTAGCGAACATAGTTTTGGGATTCATGTTGCCCGTATGGCAGGAATGCCAAAGAGTGTAGTGCAGCGCGCCGACGAAATCCTTAAGGAAATGGAAAAGTCACAGCGCACCGATGCGCCTGCCCGCCCATCAGCCGAAATCGGGAACAAACGCGAAGGCTATCAGCTCAGCTTTTTCCAGCTTGACGACCCTGTACTAAAGCAAATACGAGACGAAATCAAGCATATCGACATAAACTCGCTTACACCTATAGAAGCGTTAAATAAACTAAACGAGATAAAGAAACTTACCGGTTTGTGATTTACACCCTCAATTATCCCGTTTAACCGTTAAAAAATCCCGTTTATCGATATTCTTTTTAAGGAAGAAACAAAGTGTGTTAGTTTTGAATCAAAATTAATACAACACTTTATTAGCAGACTATTTACTCCAACAATCTGAGTAATCTGGTGTTTATGTTCAATATTAAAACAATTGTAGAAATGAAAGCACTTATTGTTTATAACAGCCAAAAAGGGACAACGAAGAAATACGCCGAAAAAATAGGGCGATACATTGAAACGTTCGATGGGAACGCAATCGTAAAATCGATTTCCGAAACAACCCCACAGGATATTAAATCATGCGATCTCCTGCTGCTAGGAACCTGGACAAATGGAAGGTTCCTGTTCGGACAAAAGCCAGACAAGGCATGGATAGATTTTGCTAACAAGTTACCTCGCCTGGAAGGCAAAGAAACTGTACTGTTTACTACATATAACATTTTAACAGGAAGCATGTTCCGTAATATGAAGAAACAACTGGAGCCTAAGGGTTACAAAATACTAAGTTGCATGAAATCGCGCGACGGAAAAATGGATTATTATTCATTTGTTGCATTAAAATTTGCCCTTAATTACCACACCCATTCAGGCATAAGAGTAATACAACGTACTGAAGAAGAGGTATTAGAAGCTGTTCCTGCATTTTAATTCTGTTTAATTTTTTATGGAGAAGGTAAAAATTTTAAAAAAAATTTACCCCGAGTGTTTGTAGAAATGATTTTATATATATATTTGCACCACCAAAAATTATGGTTGCGCCAATAACCGGTCGGGTAATAAGAGCGGGAGGTGGCCAAAACAGAATAACGCGGAAGTAGCTCAGTTGGTAGAGCATAACCTTGCCAAGGTTAGGGTCGCGGGTTCGAGTCCCGTCTTCCGCTCAAAAGCAAAGTTCAAAGTTTGAGTTTCTATAACCGAAAGCTTTGAACTTTTAACTTTAAAGAATAAACATATTGAAAATCATTTTGCCCGGGTGGTGGAATGGTAGACACGCAGGACTTAAAATCCTGTGACCATTGCGGTTGTGCGGGTTCAAGTCCCGCCCCGGGTACTGAAAGCCTCGAGAAATCGAGGCTTTCGGCGTTTTTGGGAAGATAAAAATAGAGATTTTGCAGTA
>DATALJ010000011.1:0-18454 GCA_036261135.1 Bacteroidales bacterium | reverse complement strand
ATTGGCCGATAAATATGGCCGCGGGAGAAGAACTCTGCTTCCCATTTTACAGGGGATTATTAGTCGTGATAATTATTTGACTGATGCTGTTTTGGCGGAAATAGCTCGCGAGCTAGATCTATCAGCAGCCCAGGTTTATGGTACTGCTACATTTTACTCATTCCTGGACACCCAGCCACGTGGAAAGTATGTAATCAGACTTTGTAAGACAATCACATGTGAGATGAATGGGAAAAACCAGATTATGAAGGCCATAGAGGATGTATTGAAAATTAAGATGGGCGAAACTACTTCAAATAAGATGTTTACGTTACTGCACACCAATTGTCTGGGCTGGTGTCACCAGGGGCCGGCAATGCTTATTAACGGTAAAGCATACACAGAGCTTACTCCAGAAAAGGTGATTGATATTATCAATGCGTATATCAAACAAACACTTTGAATGAGAAGGGGGTGATCATGAAAACTGCACTTGGACCTAAGTTACGGCGGGTTGATCTGATATTTCATTCGGAAACCGATATTTATGCCGTGCTTAAGCGGGTTTGCGAAAAAACCGACAGTGAAATAATAGATGATATCCTCGATTCAGGCCTTCGTGGTAGGGGAGGTGCCGGCTTTTCTACTGGTATGAAATGGAAACTTGCTGCAGATCAGGAAAGCGATCAAAAATACGTTATATGCAACGCCGACGAAGGCGAACCCGGCACGTTTAAGGATCGCGAAATATTATCGAGGGTTCCGTTGAAGGTATTGGGAGGGATGGCCATAGCTGCTTATGCCATAGGCTCCAAACGTGGTTATATTTATCTAAGAGGTGAGTATAGTTTTATGGCTCCAGAACTGGAGCAGTGTATAGAAGAGTTTAATACCAGAATAAAGGATATATTGGACTTTCAAATATCCATTTTCAGTGGAAGCGGTGCGTATATATGCGGAGAGGAAAGTGCACTCTTCGAATCGATGGAGGGAGAACGTGGAGAGCCTCGTAATAAGCCCCCATATCCTACCAGCTTTGGTTATTTAGGCAAGCCTACTGTCATAAATAATGTGGAAACGTTGGTTTATGCGCTCGAGATATGTAATTTGGGAAGTAGCGTGTTTAATGTACTTGGAACTACTTCATCCCGAGGATCTAAGTTGTTTTCAATCTCTGGAGATACGCCAATTCCCGGCATTTATGAGCTGGAACTGGGAACATTGCTCAGTGATTTTGTAGAGGAATTTGGCGATGGCGACTCCAAGGCGGTTCAGGTAGGGGGTGCTTCGGGGTTCTGTGTTCCCCGTAAGAAATTCAAAGATACAATTATCGGGTTCGAAGGAGTACCAACAGGAGGGTCGATGATGATCTTCAATAGCTCGCGTTCCATGTATAATGTGTTGCATAATTACCTCGAATTCTTTCAGGAAGAGAGTTGCGGGCAATGTACCCCCTGCCGGGTCGGATGCCAGCAGTTATTGAAAGGTATTAAGGCTGTGAAAAGGGGCGAGAAACCTGCAGTCTATCTGGATCTGTTGCTTAAACTATCGCACACCATGAAGATTACCGCTAAATGTGGGCTGGGGCAATCGGTTGCAAACTCGTTTACCTCTATCGTTGAGAATTTTAAAGAAGAGATGATTTTCTAAAATTGGGAGATTATGGGCGATTTAATTCATATTAAAATTGATGGGCTCGATGTTGCTGTGGAACCTGGTACTACCATTCTGCAGGCAGCGCGAAAACTGAATATTCATATCCCTACCCTTTGCTACCATGAGGATTTATGTGTAGCAGGCAACTGTCGTGTATGTATAGTCGACCTGAAAGGCTCGAAAAATCTTGTTGCTTCTTGTGCAATGCCAGCCAGCAATGGGATGGAAATTTTTACCAACAATTTAAAAGTCCGTACTGCCCGAAAACATATTATATCGCTATTGCTTTCCGAACACAATGCTAGTTGTACGTTATGTTACAAGAATGGAAAGTGCGAAATACAACATCTGGCATCAGAGTATATTATCGGAAGTGATGTTTTCATAGATTTGGTGCCCGATAAGCAATACACAATTGATCAATATTCTCCATCTATAATCAAAGACGATAGTAAATGTGTGCGTTGCCAGCGTTGTGTCCGTACTTGCGAGGAA
Organism: Bacteroidales bacterium; assembly: GCA_036261135.1. Classification (GTDB taxonomy): domain Bacteria; phylum Bacteroidota; class Bacteroidia; order Bacteroidales; family JAAUTT01; genus JAAUTT01. Next base: position 16,324 of record DATALJ010000011.1, on the reverse strand, counting down.
TTGCAGCATGTAAGTGCGCTGGGTGTTGCATATAAAGGGCATAAGATGAAAATCTCCACATTTTATGAGAATTCTATGTTCGATGTGGTTTGTACCAATTGCGGACAGTGCGTAAATCGCTGTCCTACCGGTGCGCTCATCGAAAAAAATTATATCGACATGGTTTGGGAAGCCATTTACAACCCTGATGTACACGTGGTTGTTCAAACAGCCCCGGCAGTAAGGGTTTCACTTGGCGAAGAATTGGGCTTTGAGCCCGGAAAGAGAGTTACAGGAAAGCTTGTTACTGCATTAAGGCGGCTTGGGTTCGATTCGGTATTGGATACCGATTTTACTGCCGATTTAACCATCATGGAGGAGGGGCATGAGTTATTACAACGCCTCAGAGCATCATTGCTTGACCATGATGAGCATGTTAAATTACCAATGACTACTTCATGTTCGCCGGGATGGATTAAGTTTATAGAGCATACATTCCCCGAATTTCTTGAGTATGTTTCAACATGTAAGTCGCCACAACAGATGTTCGGTGCTTTAGCAAAAACGTATTATGCTGAGAAGAAGGGATTAGATCCGGCTAAGGTTGTATCGGTATCTGTTATGCCCTGTACAGCTAAGAAATTCGAGGCAAATCGTCCAGAAATGCGTGCCAGTGGATTCCAGGATGTGGATTATGTGCTTACAACCCGCGAACTGGCAATAATGATAAGACAGGCAGGAATAGACTTCATGGCATTACCCGATTCGCTTTACGATAGTATCATGGGCCAATCTACAGGCGCCGGCGTTATTTTCGGAGCTACAGGTGGAGTGATGGAAGCCGCACTGCGAACAGTCTACGAAGTAGTTACTGGCAACGAAGTCCCATTTAACCAGTTAAATATTATTCCTGTACGTGGAACAGAAGGGCTGCGCGAAGCGTCTATTACTATTACAGGAACAAAGCCTGAATGGCGTTTTTTGGAAGATGTTGAGCTGAAAATGGCTGTAGCGCATGGATTGGTGAATGCCAAACGCATTATGCAGGAATTAAAGGAAGGAAAAAGCAAATACCACTTTATTGAGATCATGGCCTGTCCTGGCGGATGTTTAGGTGGTGGCGGGCAGCCTATCCCTACGTCTGCTGAGATCCGTAGGAAACGATCGGAGGCTATCTATGCGGAAGATGCGGGTATGCCATTGCGGAAATCGCACGATAACCCTGAAATTAAACAAATTTACAGGGAGTTTTTAATAGAACCCTTAGGCCGTAAGTCGCACGAGCTACTACATACCCATTATAAAGCAAGGACGAGATATTGATACGTAAGGCTTAATTAAAACCATTCTAAATTTGCGTTTTTGGGCTTTTATTGTGAAAAAGATAACAATAGTATTTTGTTTTTCTTTTTCAAGCTGTTACCTTTGTGTGAGGTGATAAATAAAATATTTGTATTCAGTATTTTAACTATATGAAGTTAAAGGATATTATAGAAATTATCGATGGACAGGTAGTTTGCGGTCAAGCCCGTTTAAACGAGGATGTTGAAGCCTGCTTTGCGTCTGACTTAATGAGCGATGTTTTGACTTTGCAAACTTCGAATATTGCTTTAATAACGGGTTTGATGAATATTCAGACTGTACGCACTGCCGAAATGGCCGATATTAACTATATTATCCTGGTTCGTAAAAAGAAGATACTGCCAGAAGTAGAACGGATAGCCTGTGAGAACAACATGGTTGTTATAGAATGCCCATATTCGATGTTCAAAACATGTGGTTTACTTTATAAAGCCGGTATAAACCCTGTATATTAAAGGATATGCGTTTTGAATATAAGGTAGAAGGAGGCGATTTTACTCATGCCGGATCAGCTTCAAGTAACGTAAAGAAGGTGCTCAAGCAACTTAATGTTGATCCTTTGCTTATAAAGCGCATTGTTGTTTCGCTTTACGAAGCGGAGGTGAATATAGTGGCTCATGCTTACCGTGGAGTTATTGAAGTAGACATTGAAATGGACAAGGTATTTCTAAAACTTACTGATGAAGGCCCTGGAATTGCTGACATAGAGATGGCAATGAAAGAGGGCTTTTCTACAGCATCGCCAAAAGTGCGCGAAATGGGATTCGGAGCAGGAATGGGTCTTTCGAACATAAAGAAGAACGCTGATTTACTGGATATAGAAAGTGAAGTAGGCAAGGGAACCTGCGTGCAGATTACGACCTATCTTCATTTGAATGAATTTAAAGAATAGCTTTATCGTTTGTATGTATGGAACACGGGCAATTTTTTCATGCACTTAAAATACGCACCGACCTTTGTATTGGGTGTACCCATTGTATACAATCTTGTCCAACAGAGGCGCTGCGGGTACACCAAGGGAAGGCTGTCCTTGCTGAGAACCGGTGTGTGGATTGTGGCGAATGTTTCCGTGTATGTCCCGTATTCGCTATTAATATAGAGCAGGACGATTTTGACAAGATTTTTCAATTTAAGATACGCGTGGCGCTTGTTCCTACCGTATTTATTGGGCAATTTCCAGAGGATATTTCAACCGATCGCATTTATAGTGCGCTTATGCGCCTCGGCTTTACACATGTTTACGAGGTTGAACATGGTGTAGAAGTTCTATTGCCTGAAATGGAGAAATATTTGAAAGATAGACAAGGGGTCAAACCTGTCATGTCGTCATTTTGTCCGGCCATTGTCCGTTTAATCCAGGTAAAGTTCCCGGCTTTTACCGACCATATTATGCTATTAAAGCCACCTGTTGATATTTCTGCCATATACAATCGTCAACGGCTTATTGATGAAGGAAATTCGCCTGATGATATAGGTTTATTTTATGTAACGCCTTGCGCCGCGAAAATTGCGGCAGTGAAAAGTCCGGTAGGGGAGAAGTTTTCGGAGGTTAATGGCGTTATTAATATGAATTTTCTTTATAACAAGGTGCTTTCAGTAATAAAGCAGGGCTCAAAAGAAGTGAATGAATCTTTTGCGCGACAATCTGTTCAAGATAAAGGAATTGTATGGAGTCTTACACGTGGCGAGTCTAGGAACCTTCAGGGTCGTTGCCTGGCCATTGATGGAATTCACAATGTAATGGAATTCTTAGAAAAGCTGGAAAACCAGGATGTAACTGATATCGATTTTCTGGAATTACGTGCTTGTGATGAGAGCTGTGCCGGGGGCGTTTTAACTTCGGGCAACCGCTTTCTAACCGTGGAACGGCTGCACAACAGGGCAGAAATTGCCTCCAAGCGAATCATGAAGGGATTGGAGAAGCCATCTTCCATATCGCGTTATCATCAGCAAATTCAGAAAAAACTTTTTGTGGGTAAAATTAAACCCCGCTCCATGATGAAGCTTGATGATGATATGGCTATGGCTATGAAGAAAATGCAACAGGTACATGAACTTTTGCTTTATCTGCCTCAGGTGGATTGCGGTACATGTGGAAGTCCTAATTGCGCTGCATTGGCCGAAGATATTGTTCAGGGGAAAGCTACCATATCGAAATGTGTATTTGTGCATAAGCTCCTTGAGGAGCGTGGCGTTTTTTCTGCTGATGAATCGGTAAAGGTGCTTGAGGAAATTTGGGGAAAGGAAAAGTTTAACAGACGCTGGTTGTTGAATTTATAACAGACATAGAATATGGAAATTACATTGTCGCAAATAATAAAAGAGCTGAATTTAAAGGTGTTTTCAGAACCACATACGCTGGAAAACCCTGTGACCGGGGCATATGTTTCCGATTTGTTGAGTGATGTAATGGGTAACAGTAAACTGGGCGACATTTGGATTACGCTTCAAACACATAAAAACGTGGTTGCTATTGCTTCGTTGCGTGATTTGGCTGCTGTAATTTTTGTAAATGGCTTGAGTCCTGATGCAGACACCATAGAAGCTGCAAATGCAGAAGGTATTGCACTCCTGGGAACAACTGAAAAAACGTTTGAAATATCCGGGAAACTTTATAATTTAATATTTCGGTAAACATGAATGTTTACAAGGCCGACTTACATATTCACACCGTATTGTCTCCTTGTGGCGATTTGGAAATGAGCCCGTCCAACATCATCAGGCAGGCCAAAGAACAAAAGCTCGACATCATTGGAATTACCGATCATAACTCAACCCGGCATTGTAAACTAACCGCTGAATTAGGCGAACGTCAAGGGATTTTCGTTTTAACCGGCGTTGAAATAACCACACGTGAAGAAGTTCACTGCCTTGCGTTCTTTGAAAAGCCTGAATCTATTGATATTTTCCAGAAATATCTGGAACAATCGCTTCCTTATATCAGTAATAATCCGCAATATTTTGGATTCCAGGTGGTGGTAGACGAGCATGAGAACATTGTTGAGGAAATTGATCCGCTGTTAATAACGGCTCTCAAACATTCTATTGATGATGTTCGCGTGAAAGTGGCTGAGCTCAACGGTATTTTTATTCCTGCCCATGTGGATAGACCACGAAACGGGATTCTTGATCAACTGGGTTTTATGCCGGATAATCTGAACCCGGATGCTATTGAAATTTGGAATAGAAATTCGCGGAAAACCTTCTTAAAAACATATACGGGGTTTGATAAATATCAGCTATTAATTAGTTCTGATTCACATACTTTACAACAAATAGGAACATTTTATTCTGAATTGGAGATGCAGCAGATTGATTTTAACGAAATACGGCGTGCACTCACAGGAAGCGAGGGAAGGAGGATATTGCAACAATGAAAGAGTTATCGCTTCATATACTCGATATTGTTGAAAATTCGCTTGCTGCAAAAGCTACAACTATTTCCATTTCTATTAAGGAGAGCTATACGTCCAATTCTTATGAGATCAGCATTGCAGATAACGGAACAGGGATGGATGCCGAAACACTGAACAAAGTACAGGACCCGTTTTTCACCACGCGCACTACCCGGAAGGTAGGAATGGGAATCTCTTTGTTTAAGCAGGCTGCCGAACAGTGCGGTGGCTCTTTAAATATCCAATCGCAATTGCATAAAGGGACTGAGATTACTGTCAAAATGCCGCTCAATCATGTTGACAGGCAACCATTGGGGGACATTGCCGGTGTTCTTGTTCAGCTTTATTCTGCTCATAGGGAGGTTGCGTTTAAATATACACATACAACCCTTGCTGGCCGTTATGAATTCGATACCCTGGAAATAAAGAATATTCTTGGAGACTTGAAAATTATCAGTTCTGAGATTCGGCATTTCCTAAAACAAATGATTCAGGAGAACCTGGAAGAGATTAAAGCTTCAAAATAAAGATATAAACACAAACTCGCATACTATGACTAAAGTAAAAACATTGGCCGATCTCAAAAAATTGAAAGACGACCTTCGGCAAAAGATTAACGTAAGGGAACGGGGATTGAATCAGGAATCCCTTGTACACGTTAAGGTTGCTATGGCTACTTGTGGAATAGCTTCGGGTGCTAAAGGAGTAATGGATTTCTTCCTTGATGAGCTCGATAAGAGAAATATTGAGGCTGTGGTTACGCAAACAGGCTGTATGGGCTATTGTTACGCAGAGCCAACTATTGAAATAACTATTCCAGGAAAGGAACCTGTGGTATTTGGTTACGTAGACATTAGAAAAGCCGATGAAATTATAGAAAAATATATTAAAAACGGCGAGCTGATTGAAGGAATCATTCCCGTGAATTACGAAAGTATTGATAAGAAACAATAAGGAGGCCTTGTATGACTAAATATAAGATGCACGTTTTGGTTTGCGGGGGAACTGGTTGCCGTTCCTCATTAAGCGACCTGTTGCTCGAAAACCTGAAAGAAGAAGTAAACGAGCGTGGACTTGCGGACGAGGTTCAGGTTATAATGACCGGCTGCTTTGGTTTTTGCGAAAAGGGTCCTATTGTGAAGATAATGCCCGACAATACATTTTATACCCAGGTTAAACCTGAAGATGCCCACGACATTGTAAAAGAGCATATTGTGAAAGGAAGAAAGGTTGAGCGATTGCTATATACCAACCCCGAAACACAACAACATGTAACCGATTCCGACAACATGGGCTTTTATCGGAAACAATTACGCATTGCTCTGAGGAATTGTGGTTTTATAAATCCTGAAAATATTGACGAATATATAGCCCGCGATGGCTATCAGGCTTTAGGTAAAGTTTTAACAGAACTTACACCTGATTTAACCATTGAAATGATTAAGAAAGCCGGTTTACGGGGTAGAGGAGGTGCCGGATTTCCTACCGGATTGAAGTGGGAGATTACGCGAAAGAGCCCTGGTGATGAAAAATACATAGTTTGCAATGCTGATGAAGGCGACCCGGGAGCATTTATGGACCGTTCCATTCTTGAAGGCGATCCGCACAGCGTAATCGAATCGATGGCTATTTGCGGATACTGTATTGGTGCTAGTAATGGACTTGTTTATATTCGTGCAGAGTATCCATTGGCTATTGAACGGTTAAAAACAGCTATCAATCACGCCAGGTCTTACGGTTTATTAGGGAAGGATATCTTCGGAACTGGATTTTACTTCGATATAGAATTACGATATGGTGCAGGCGCCTTTGTATGCGGCGAGGAAACAGCATTAATTCACTCCATGGAAGGAAATCGGGGAGAACCAACGGTTAAACCTCCATTTCCTTCGGTAGCAGGTTATTTGGGTAAACCTACTAACGTAAACAACGTGGAAACATTTGCCAATATTCCACCTATCATATTGAAAGGCCCGGAATGGTTTGCTTCCATAGGGACCGAAAAATCCAAAGGAACCAAAGTGTTTGCACTTGCCGGAAAAATTAATAATGTGGGACTTATTGAGGTGCCAATGGGTACGACCTTGCGCGATGTCATTTTTGAGATTGGCGGAGGTATTAAGGATGGAAAGAAGTTTAAAGCCGTTCAAACCGGAGGGCCATCAGGAGGCTGTTTAGCTACAAAGCATCTCGATACGCCTATTGACTACGATTCACTTATGGCATGTGGCTCATTCATGGGTTCCGGCGGTATGATTGTGATTGACGAGGACGATTGTATGGTAGCCATGGCCAAGTATTATCTGGACTTTACTGTTGACGAATCGTGCGGTAAGTGTTCGCCATGTCGTATTGGCAACAAGCGTTTGAACGAAATTCTCGAGAAAATTATTCAGGGCAACGGAACCGAAGAGGATATTGACCGGTTGCGCGCTTTGAGTAAAGTCATTCAGGATACGTCGTTGTGCGGGTTGGGTCAGGGAGCTCCTAATCCGGTTCTTTCCACACTCGAAAACTTTATGGACGAGTATATAGCGCATGTTCGCGACCATAAATGTCCTGCAGGAAGGTGCAAATCGTTGATGAAATATGTAATTGTTCCCGAAAATTGTGTGGGATGTACAGCCTGTGCCCGCAATTGTCCTGTAAATGCCATTACAGGCGAAAGGAAACAAACGCATTTTATCGATACCGCGATATGCATTAAGTGTGGTGCATGTATTGAGCGTTGCAAGTTCAATGCTATTGTTATTAATTAATGGAGATCAGGATCATGGACAATATAAAGCTTACTATAGATAATAAAGAAGTTGAAGTTCAGCATGGAACGAGTATTTTGAATGCTGCGCGTACAGTAGGCGTTGATATACCTACCTTGTGCTATTTTAAACTGGGCGATATGCCCATTGAAAACCGCCCCGGAGGTTGCCGCGTATGTGTTGTTGAAGTGGAAGGCCGAAAGAACCTGGCTCCTGCATGCGTAACAGAATGTACTCCAGGAATGGTGGTTAAAACGCACACCATACGTGCGCTAAACGCCAGGAAAACGGTGCTTGAGCTTATTCTTTCCGATCATCCCACCGATTGCCTGGTTTGTGCAAAATCAGGAAACTGCGATCTTCAGTCTCTCGCCCAAAAAATGGGCATTCGGCAGCTTCACTATACCGGAGAACAATCGCATTATCGCAAGGATACTTCGCCTTCCATTATCCGCGATATGGATAAGTGCATCATGTGCCGCCGTTGCGAAATGATGTGTAACGAAGTTCAGACTGTGGGCGTGCTTTCGGCTATTAACCGCGGCTTCATGTCTGTGGTTTCTCCTGCTTTTGAAATGAATCTTGATCATTCCGTTTGTACCTATTGCGGGCAGTGTGTTGCTGTTTGTCCAACCGGTGCATTAACGGAGGTTGACCATACCAATGCGATTATTCGTGCTTTGGCCGATCCGTCTAAGAAGGTTATTGTTCAAACAGCGCCTGCGGTGCGTGCTGCATTGGGCGAGGAATTCGGATTAGAGCCAGGTACATTGGTAACCGGGAAAATGGTATCTGCACTTCGCGCATTGGGCTTCGATTATGTATTTGATACCGACTTTGCTGCTGACCTCACTATTATGGAAGAAGGCACCGAGTTACTCAACCGGTTGAACAGATATTTGCAGGGCGACAAATCCGTAAAGCTTCCAATGCTTACATCCTGCTGCCCTGCATGGGTTAAGTTCTTCGAACACCAGTTTCCTGAACTGAAAGATATACCCTCAACGGCGAAGTCGCCACAGCAGATGTTTGGAGCCATAGCTAAGAATTACTTTGCGAAAAAGATTGGCGTTGATCGTATGGACTTGATTGTAGTGTCTGTTATGCCTTGTTTAGCAAAGAAGTACGAATGTACACGCGATGAATTCAAGGAGAATAATAATCCCGATGTTGACTTTTCGTTGTCTACACGCGAGCTTGCACACTTAATCAAACAGTCGAATATAGATTTTATGTCGCTTGTAGAAGATGATTTTGATCAACCACTTGGTGAATCTACGGGTGCTGGAGTAATATTTGGTACAACTGGTGGTGTTATTGAGGCTGCAGTGCGTACGGCTTATGAAGTGCATACAAAGAAGAAACTTCCAAAAGTAGATTTCGAAGAACTTCGCGGATTGGAAGGTATTCGCCATGCTGAAGTTGATTTTGACGGTTTAAAACTCAATATTGGCATTGCTCATGGTTTGGGTAATGCACGTAAACTGCTTGAAGACATAAAATCTGGTAAGTCGCACTTTCATGCCATAGAAATTATGGCCTGTCCGGGGGGGTGTATTGGTGGCGGTGGACAACCATTGCACCATGGCAACCTCGAAATACTCAAGAAGCGCCAAAAGGCTATTTATGCAGAGGATTCAGGAAAGCAAATCCGTAAATCGCACGAAAATCCTTTTGTTATTGAGTTGTACAAGGAATATTTGGGCGAACCGCTGGGAGAGAAGTCTCATCATCTTTTGCATACCGCATATTTCGACCGCAGTAACAAAACTATTGTTATAAAGCGTGATGATAAGCAGGATTGATAAATTAATTAGCAAATCATTAAAGAGAAAACGAACATGTCGAGCATAAAAGTTGAACTTAAGCAGAGCGATGTTGAGAAATTGAAGGATATATGCCGTTCTTTTAATTACAATGCTGGCGAATTGATTAATATTCTGCATAAAACACAGCATACATTCGGGTATCTTCCGGCAGAGGTGCAGGAGATAATAGCCGAGGAGCTAAAAATACCACTGGCAAAGGTATATGGGGTGATTACCTTTTACCACTTCTTTACTATGTTGCCGAAGGGTCAGCATCCTATTTCCATATGCACTGGCACAGCTTGCTATGTGAGAGGCGCAGAAAAAGTACTTGACGAATTCAAGCGTATGCTTAAAATTCAGGTGGGTGATACTACTGCTGACGGCAAATTTTCTCTTAGCTGCCTTCGTTGTGTTGGTGCCTGTGGCTTAGCGCCTGTTGTTATGATAGGCGAAAAGGTGTATGGCCGTGTATCTCCTGATGGTGTAAAAGATATTCTTGCGGAATACGAGTAAATAAGGTGATTCATAGAGGCGTAGTTTTCAACTACGCCCTGATATATTGTGTTTGTGGCAATTGTACTCGCTACAAACGAGTGCGGGCAGGAGATGCGAGCAGAGCAGGACTTTTGCCTGCCTGTCATTCCGGCGAAGGCCGGAATCCGTTAACTACGAAGCCCTTTAACAAGGGTAACACTGCTCGACAACGCCTTGAACCATCTTAACTACTTATTCAGCTCCGAAACTGGATTTTCTAAAATAGGCAAGTCTGTATTCCCATAATCAGCAGGTGCCTGAAGCTCAATTTCTCTTATAAGTAAGGAAGATGGAACTATGAACGAAGTAAACAATCCCCGGCCGCTAAAATCGTTCGAGAAATTCTCGCCTTGAAACACCGCATTCTTTACAAACATGCTTTTTCCTGCGCCATCAATTTTGTTAAGGGTATTCAGGCTTATATTGTCGATAGACATTGGCCTTACCAGCTTTTCTTTTCCGGTGTTTATATCGTATTGATAATAGTTAAGCGGGCTATAGCAGTTATTTCCTCGAAATAGCGGCCGTATAATAAATACATATTCCAATCCATTGTCCTGTGCGAGTTCTGCAGCTTGTTTTTTCAGGTCAGCTTCATTCTTTGTGTTATCGCTGGTAACTTCAATGATGCCAGGGCCAATGGTCGTATAGAAGCCGCCTCCAGCTATGCCTAAGCGGTTGTGCCCATTTGATCCGGGACTTTTCTTTGAAGGTACCCTTCCACTCAGCAGTCCTTTTAGGATTCCTTTCTCTACCAAATTGACTTCTTTTGCGGGGACAATACCTTCATTGTCTATATCGAACGAACCAAAGAGATTTACCCCATTGTAGGTTTTAAGTTGTGGCAAAGCCTTAACAGATAGGTCTTTTGCAATTATTTTTTTGTCCATCCTTGATTCGATAGAATTGTTGTCCTTTGGCGTCATTTCTTTTGAGATATCGTTTACCAAAGGCTTACGGTATGCGATTAACGGCATGTTTCCTCCAAACAGGCCCGATGCAAGAAGATTTGCAGCAGCGTCATCGTATAGAAGGACAGGCCCTGAGTAGTTTTCTTTTATTGTCTCGGCTTTTTTCAGTTCATTAAGGTAATTGGCCAACATATTGGCGGCGCTTTTTATGCTATCTGCCGATGGTAAATCGGAGAATTTATTTCCAAAGAAAGTGATCGATTCGCTCAAATCATCGCCTTTTTCGGTATATACGCTTGCTGAAATATTAGCATATACAAAGTTAATAGGGATCATTAACTCTGTACCTTCTGTATTCATAATGTATACGGTAGCATTATAGATGTACAACGAAGCATTGGAGCGATGTACGTCTTTGTATCCTTTGAAAACCAAAGATAGATTGCGGACAAACGCTTCAGCTTCCTGTTTTGAAACTTCTTCATTAATACTTTTTTCGAAACGCTTAATGGGAGTTGCCTGTGTGTAGTCCGGCATCTTTTCTTCTTCAGAGCGAATAGGTTTATCCTTTAATGCAGCCAGTTTGCTTTTGTAATTCTGGGCCGCAGAGCGGAATACATTACTGGTGTTCCACCAAAACATCCGTCGTAGACCCCAGTAATCGGGCTCTAGAGGTGGCTTTACCTGATATTCCTGTTTTTCATCCTGTTGTGTGTAGCGATCTTCAAAGTTTTCGTCGTTAATGTTGTAATTCCCCATCATCAGACGCAGTGTCCAATCGGTTACCGGATACTCATCAGACGAAATCAGGGATCCGAGCAATGCTGAGGCTTGGACAACTTTGCCCTGAAGGTATGAATAGCTGATAAAGAACGGTTTCCCAGCATCCTTGCTTTCGAGTCTGTTTAGATTTCTGTAAAGCTCGTCGCGCAAGGCTTTGATTACAATGCTATCCTTGGGCATATCGTTATAGCTCTGACTATTTGCTGTTTGCGTAAGTGAGAAGAGCAGAAGTATGAAGAATGAAAGTTTTTTCATGGTTTTGAATCGCTTTTGTTAAAAATTTCCCGTGTACGTGTTTGTTATTCAGGTTTTTTAATGGATGGAAACCATAGTTTGGTTTCCGGTATCTTCTGTGTTTCTATCTTTTTGATCAGAAGCTGCGGGCATACCGTTGATACAGGCACTGAGCCTGACTCGGCGCCGCAAAATCCATTGAATATGCCGTACTGGTTGCCATTGGCAATGATTTCAGAAAAAACAGTTAGCGGAGTGCCAATGAAATTTACCCCTCTGACCAGTTCATCAGGTCTTCCGTCAGCATAAACCCTATATACCAGGGTAGGCAGTATGTTGAAAACCTGTGGGGAAAAGACCATGGTATTGGTAAACCCGCCATATACCTCTTTGATAAAGTATCCATAAGCTTTCCCTTGTTTTTTGCTTTCCTTAATCAGCATTTTGCGCAAGTTGGCATCGGTTTCGCCTGAGGAGAATTTAACAATAAGATTTGATTGGCGGCTGAATGGAGCCATGCCAGCCTGGGCCCTGCCATGGCCGTTGGATTTTTCGTGGTTTTTGATTGGCGTGCGGGACATCAGGAAGTCAACCAGAATACCCTTGTTTACAATGGTTACCGGCTGGGATTTTACACCCTGGTCGTCGTATTTATAGCTTCCAAATAGCGGTTTTCCTTCAAATTCCTTAAGTGTAGGGTCGAACAGAATGGTTAACCCGCTATCAAGCACTTTCTTTCCCTGCTTGTCCAGAAATGTTTGTCCGTCGTATTCATTTCGGAGTCGCTGCCCTTCTATGCGGTGGCCAAAAATTTCGTGAAAAATAACACCAGCTGCTTCATTCGAGAAAATAGATGGCCCAGCATAAGGTTCTGCAATGGGTGCATTTCTTAATGCATTCAAATGGTTCATCATTTCCCGGGTGTCGGCTATCATGGTTTCATATGAAGGAAAGGCTTGGAGATCATTTACTACATACGATTTGAAGAGGGGAGCAATATTGTCATCCGTGGTTCGGATACCAGCAAAAAACTGGATCTGGTATTGGGGGCGGTTTTGAACGATTGAACTTCCCTCATTATTGATGTAATAGATACGTTCGTTGCTTATTCCAAGTATAACTTCACTAATTACAATGTTTGTATCCTGTTCAATTAACGAAGCGATATCTTTTAGGGTCTTTTTCCAGCCATCCAGTTCTTTTTGCCCCATATTCATTTTGGTGGGAGCTTCGTAGTAATGTGAAACTTCCTCCATAGAAAAGGCTGGTGCTTTTTCCTTCTTACTTTCGGCGTTTTTATTGGTTTGTAGGGCTTTATATTGTTGTAATGCATTCTTGTAAGCCAAGTCTACATCACTTCGTACGATTTGTGCAATGGCAACGGAATCGTTATCAAGTGGAAGCTGACAGGTAATATTCTGTAGGGCTTGGTCGCCGCCTTCCATATCGGTTTGGGAACTGGTATTGTCTTCTTTATAATTACCTATACGTAAGCCAATAGAGAGAACGCGATTGTGATTATCAATTTCGTAACGAACCAGATTTCCTGAAGAGTATTGGATAACCGTTGTCTTTAGCTCATTTAGCCTGAAATCGATAAAGTATGGAGGTAGTTCCTGCTTTTTTAGGGTTTGATCGATCTTTCCCAACTCCTTCTGGAGAATGTTGAGTAGCGTATCCTGCCCGAGAACAACGTTGGATAAAAACGGGATAAGGGAAATAAGTGTAACTGAAAGTATTTTTTTTAGCATTGTTGGTTTTTTTAAATCTCTGTTAGCTATAAATTGCGTCTTGACAAAGCTAATAAAGATTTAAAAAAACCGAAATACCCAGGTGCTTGTTTTTAAGGATACTTGCACTTATTTAGCACAAAAATCTTTGATTACCCGGGCTGCTGTTTTGGGATTGTTTATGGTGCCTGGACCAGCTACACATCCACCTTCGCACGACATAACTTCTACAAAATTGCCGTCGCAATGGCCTTTGGTGTAGGATTTCAGGAGTTTAATATTGTCGGCGTTTAGGCCATCTACCTTTAAGTCAGTAATTTCAATGCTTCCATTTACGAATTTTTTCAGTGCATTGACTACTCCTCCACTTACAGCAAAACCTCTTCCTGCATTTGTTACGTTGGTATTCCATTCTACCTTTTCGGCTGAATTGATATTGATTTCTTTTGCAGTGAGGAATGCATCCAGCTCCTCAAAGTTCATCATATAGTCAACAAACTCATCGTAGCGGCTTTCGTAACGCTTAGCAACACATGGACCTATGAATACTGTGATACAGTCCGGATCTTCTTTTTTGAGATATTCAGCAGTGTAGTGCATAGGGGAGTGGGCTTTCGAAACGTAGGGCTGGAGTTCAGGTATGTGCTTTTCTACAAGCTTCACATAGGCTGGGCAGCATGAGGTTGTCATGAAAGGTTCTTCATTCTCCATGCGTTCTTTCAACTCATGGGCTTCGTGCTCTATAGTAATATCGGCTCCCTGTGCAGCTTCTGCAACTCCTGTGAATCCGAGTTGTTTGATGGCGCCAAGAATATTGGCATAGGATGTTTTATATTGCCCCATAATGGCTGGTGCAACAATGGCATATATGTTTTTGCCCGAATTCAGGGCTTTGTAGATGTCGATAATCTGCGATTTGCCCATAATGGCTCCAAATGGGCAACCTGTCATGCATTTACCGCAGTAAATGCATTTTGAATAATCAATATTGGTTCGACCCTGCTCGTCGCGCGTAATGGCGTTTACAGGGCAAGCCTCTTTACATGGAACAGGAACGTATATAATGGCGTGAAAGGGGCATACTTTCTTGCATAGGCCGCAATTGACACATAAAGTATGGTCGATTTCGGCCTGTCCGTGACGGAAACTTATCGCATTCTTTGAGCAGTTCAGCATACAGGGACGACCTACGCATCCGCGGCACAAATTGGTTATCATGTAACTTGAAGGTACGCAGGAGGTACATACTTCGCGGACAATGGTTAATACTTTTCGCTCAACTTCAGGACGCATCATGGCTGTACGGGCATAATCGGCCAGGGTTGTTAATTCGTCTTTTTCTTCAGAAATACTAAAACCAAGTAAAGCCATGAGCTTGTATTTGATCATAGCTCGGTCCTTATAAACGCAGCATCGGCTTGGTTCTTCGTAATTTTTTGGACGCATTTCTACCGGAATGCGATCGACTTTTTCAACTAATTCACCATCTGTTAACAATTTACAAATCCGGTTGATTAATTCCCTTCGGATTAATACAGCATTGTTTGTATAATTCATATGTATATAATTTTCAAGTTTATGATTGAATGGAATATTTATGGTTCGTGATCATTTGGGATCATTGACATTCCATCAATCGATAATTTACTACAAAATAATTGCAAATAGCTTGATTAGTTAGTTTCTGAAATCGGTGCGCGAAAATAGTTAAAAATCCGTATTTCACCGATGCTTATTTTTTCGTTGAACTTAATTTAGAATATAACTAAATAAAAAGCCGGAGCGTTGAAACAATTACTCCGGCTTAGCTTTATTTAGATTAGGGTTGTTTTATTTTTTGTCTTTTTCGGCATGTTTTTCTGGCTTTTCTTCAATAGGCTTTACGTCTTCTATTTTTTTCCCTTTCAGGTAATCGGGAAGTTCCATTCCAGCCATTTTGAAGAGTTCTTCGAATGGAGGAATCGCACCAAGCATTCCAGAGAGGAAGTTTGCCGTGTTGCTACCCTTGCCATCTTTGCCACCGCCCATGTTATCCCAAACGGTAACCTTGTCGATTTTAAGATTTTTGATGGCTTCAACCTGTGTTTTAACTAGTTCGGGCAACTTGTCGGCTATCATCAGCATTACAGCGTCTCTTGAATTGCTGTTTGCAGCACCAACGATCTTTTCAAAACCTTCGGCCTGTTTGCTGAGGATTTCGTAGATACCTTTAGCCTGGGCTTCCATCTTCATAAATATAGCATCTGCCTCACCTTTTGCTTCGCGGCGGGTTTGTTCGGCAGTGGCTTCGGCAGCAATTTCGATACGTTGTTTCTCAATTTCGGCAGGAACAACAATGTCGGCTGTTTGAGATGCCTTGTCGCGGAGAGCACGGCCAATTTCAGCTTCTTTCTGAGCAATATAGGATTCTTCCAAGGCTTTGGCTTGGTTTACCTTCTCAGCGGCAACTGCTTTACGTTCAGCTTCTGCTTCTTTTTCGCGGCGCGAAGCATTTGAATTGGCTATGGTTATTTTGGCCGTATTTTCACCTTCTACAGCTGTAGCATCGGCTTTGGAAACGTCGATACGCTGGTCTTTTACAGCAATGGCTTCGCCAATGGCACCATCGCGGTTCTTTTCGGCAACGCTTTTCTTTGCATCGTTTATGGCTTTTGCCGCAGCTTCTTTACCAAGCGCTTCAATATAGCCGGATTCGTCGTTGATGTCGGTTACGTTTACGTTAATCAGCTTCAAACCAATCTTTTTCAATTCGGCTTCCACATTTGAGGAAACAGCTGCAAGGAATTGATCGCGACTGGTGTTGATTTCTTCAATATCCATGGTAGC
>DATALJ010000007.1:0-6683 GCA_036261135.1 Bacteroidales bacterium | reverse complement strand
CTGACTTCTGAATATTGTTGCCTTCAGTAGATACTGTAAGAATGGATGAATTCTTGGTGTCGGTAACTTTAAAATTCCGGTATTGGTTTACCAGAGCGGCTTCGTCGTATATCCTGAAAAAGAATTTCTTGCCAACATAGTTCTTAAGATCATCCCCGAACCTGGGCGTAATTTTTCCCGCAAAAAAAATCGAGAATAAAAGGGTGATTGATTTTCCCTTTATAACTGGCCTGGAATGAAGGCTTTTGCGGCATCATCTTCTTGCTCAGAAAATGGTAGAAATATACATCGGAGCCTTCGGCCTCAATCTCGAAATCGGTTGCAGAAAGGACCGTTAGATAAATATTAATGTACAACGGTTGCGGCGAGGCGCTGTCAGCAACAAAAACAAACGGGCATGTATTATACAACTCCTGTGTGGTAAAGTTTTCGGACGAAAAATATGCAATGCTGAAATCGAGTTTTTTCAGTGCTCGTTCGGTTAACGTGTAAGAGCGGAGAATGCCGATTTCGTTGGATATTTTGTAATTGCTGTTGTATAAATTTAAGCCAGCTGTGAACTTTGGATCAAGCAACGATTTCTCGTCCTGCACCAACACAGAGGTGCGCACATTGTATATGGGCGTAGACCAACGGTTAACGCAGAAAGCAATGATAAGCGCTACGAATATACTGATAACAAAAAGATACCAGTACCCCATCATCTTATAAAGAAACTCCTTTACATCAAAGGTCTCTTCTTGCACGGTTTCTCGGAAATTTTCCATAGTACACCCTGGCTTTTAAGTATTGGTAAGCCTTATATAAAAACAGAAAAACTATTTTACTTTACTTCGAAGTAAATAAGAGCCGTTAAAGTAAGTGATAGTGCCGAAAATATGGTAGCATAAGGGAATTGGGTAAATAGGAACGATTTTCCCTTCAATGGCTCAACATACAATACATCGTTGGGCATAAGATAGAAATAATCGGACTCAAGTATCTTCTTGTCGCTCAGATCGATGTTGTAAACATCAGAGCCCTTAAGCGTTTGCCGTACAAGGGTTATCTTCTTCACCCTGCCATATTCCTTAAAGCCGCCTGCAAGCGCAATAGCCTGTAGTACGTTAATCTGATCCTTATCAATGGTGAAATTGCCGGGGTCATTCACTTCGCCCAACACCGCAACCTGGAAATTTACCAGTTTAACGGTAACAGTAGACTCTTTAAAATACTCATTCAATGCGGTTTGTATCTTTCTCCGCACTTCCTCGATGGTCATTCCTTTCACCAGCATTTTATCAATAAACGAGAAATTGATGTATCCATCCTGGTCTACCATGTAACTATTCAAATACAAGTAAGTAGGATTCATCAGTGTAGGCAAATCAGTCTGGAAAAACTTACTTGTTTTAGGGTCCAGACTATATACGCGTATGTATAAATGGTCGCCGGACTGAATAAGATATGACGTTTTCTTACGGTTTTCGAAACTAGCCTGTGATTCTTTTACCGATTTATCCTGTAATAGCATCACTTTTTTCTGCGAAATACACGACGTTGCCAACAAAGCAACCATAGCTATTTTTGCAAATAATATTCCCCCCTTTAATACTCCCCTTTTCATAGTAATTATTTTGATTGATTTATTTATTGGTTATTCGGATTGCTGAAAGCAAATTGATTTTCTGATTGTTATAATAAGTTACAATAAAAGCGCCAGGAGCATCAATATTTTTAGCCATTTCCAATGCCTGACCCAGTGTATTACCTGCTAATACTGCATATTTGTACCAGCCATCTTCGTAAACCGATAGAATTTCGGCGGTTCCATTGTATATATTCTTCAAAATGGAAGCAGAAAGTTCATTGTGCGAAGCCGCAATCTGGACGCGGAATTGAATGAGCTCCGGACGAATATCAGCAGGTAACGATTCATCCTTCCAATCACCTGTGCGGGATGCCGTTAGCTTAATTCGTTTACCATTCAAATAGGCTGCAATAAAAGCCCCAGGGACGCTTACGGCATCTCTTAATTGCCGGGCTTCGTTGTGTGCTGTAAAATTGCCAATGGTGTATTTATGCCAGTTATCTTCTATTGTTTCAGTAATGCGCTCTTTACCATTATAAATGCCCGACAGGGTAGCTGCATCCAATGCTTGGCGGCATGCTGCGATTTGTACTTTATACAGAAAGCCAGTGGTTACAGGTTCTGAAGCTTCACTTACCTTCGACATTCCTTTGCTTGTTTTGGTTTCCGGCATAACCTCTGTTGGTTTAACCTTAGAATCTGATGTTGTAACACCTGCAACACTCTTTTTATCAGAAGATTTGGTTTCAACATTTAATTTTGACTCCGTCTTTGATTTGGGAGCAGTTTCCGAAACATTAACCTCTGGAACAGCTTTTTTATCGGATATTTTAGCCTGTCCTTGATTGGAAATATCAGATTTTACAGTAGGTGGAACAACTGCACCTGCAACAGGCTGATTGTTCATGGTCTTCGGCTGAACTGATTGGGAATCCTTTTGGACCTGTGCCTTTTGTTGTGGTTGCACTGCCGCTTTTGTATCCACCTGCGCAAGCTGCCGGACTGTATCTTGCGGAATGGCAACTTTTTTATGCTCGGCATAATATTGGGTACTATCCTCAAGAGCGCCGAATTTGTACTTATACCAGGCATTTCGTAACGATTGAATATTCGAATAATCGATTGTAGCGAAGTCTATAATATACTTCTCATAATCCTTCGGATACTGCTTTTGTAGAAAACGGTTAAATACATCAATCTGCGTTTCATCAACCCCTACCATGGAATAGATACTGGAATCGGCATTAGTTTCTGCCATTAGGGCTTTAGGCTCCTCCTTCTTTATCTCTGTTTTAGGTTTATCAATAGGTTGAACATCGGTTGTAATACTAACAACTGGTTTAATCTCAGGCGCAACATTAGTTTCCGCAACCTTGGATTCAGTTTTTTTAGTAACGGTGTCGGTTTTAAACCATGTCTCATTATACTTCGCAGGATAAGTCAGGTATACAAAAAGTACTTTCTGAAATTCAAGCAAGGCTTGCTTTTCATTATTCTCCGCTTTGAGAATAAGAGGCAACCAATCTTTCATTTTGGGAGATTTTGTTGCATCTTTACGATACTGTTGAGCTTCCTGGAATTGCATAGCTGCCATGACCTCGGCCTTTTTGACCGCCTCGAGTTTGTAATGTTCACCGGTATATTTCTTCCAAAAATCCTTGATATTGCGCTCGTATATGGTAAACCTTCCTCCGTTTGCCACTCTGTAGTAATCGGTAGCTTCTATTCTGCGTGTAAAATATTTCTTATTAAGCTTGCCATCAGGGTCTGAGCTATTTAAAAGGTTCTCATCGCCCGGATATCCGGCCTTCGACAGGATCAAATCTCCTTTGGTATAGGTTTCGTCGAACTTTGTTAATTTTCTTTGATCGGATTCGCTGAGCATGGACTGGACTTCGTCCGAAAGTTGCTGGGATAATACGTTTTCATTTGTACCATATAATGTATAGAATACAAAGAATATAAACACAGGTAACTTCATGTACTAGAATTATTATTTTGTTTGTACTGACCTCTTTCCTTTAAAGTTAGGAAAAATAATGAGGTAAGTCAATACAAATTTCAATCAGAATTAAGTATAAAAATATCTTTAATAATCAGGATACAATGCAGGTTTGAGGTGATTTAGATCATTGAGCAGGCTAATTTGCGTCATCTATCAAACAAAAATAGCCAGGCAAATACCTGGCTATTATAAACATATTTAAAAATAACTACGCAAACTCTTCCTTCAGTTGATTCACCCAATTCTTAACACGCTCCTTGTTTTTACTTGCCTGATTTTCGAAATCAATAGCCAATCCAAGGAACTTATCGCCCCGCAAAGCAGCCGATTTTTCGAAAGTATATCCTTCTGTTGAAGTTAATCCAACAATTGTACCGCCCTGAATTTCGAGTATTTCGGCCATTATGCCTACTGCATCAAGAAAATTTTCGGGGTATCCAACCTGGTCGCCCAAGCCAAACAAGGCGATTCGCTTATTTGTAACATCAATATCTTCCAAATCAGGCACAAATTCATCCCAGTAATTGGGTAATTCCCCGTCGAACCAGGTAGGAACGCCAAGTATTAAGTTATCGTAAGCCACGAATTGTTCCTTTGTTACGGTTTCGGCATTTACGGCTTCTATCGGAAAATCCTTAAATTCCTCCAGAATCCTTTCTGCAATTTTGGCTGTTTTATTGGTGTTAAAGCTGTAAAATAATCCTATCTTCTTCATTTCATGTAAATTAATATGCCAGAATTTCTTTTATTGCGTCCACAATTTTATTGGTATTGGGCAATATAGCTCCCTCAAGAATTCTATTGAATCCAACCGGAGTAAATGTTGATCCGACGCGCTTTATGGGTGCATCAAGGTATTCAAATGCCTCGGCTGAAATAGTTGCAGCAATTTCACCACCAAAACCAGAGAATACCTTATCTTCATGCACAATAAGTGCTCTACCGGTCTTCTTTATTGATTTCAGGACTGTTTCTTTATCTAATGGAACGATTGATCTGAGGTCGATAACCTCTACACTCTTTCCTATTTGTTCCTGAGCGGCTTTTGCAGCTTCCAAACACATATGTGTAGTGTTTCCGTAGGTTATAATGGATAAATCAGTTCCTTCCCTGCGAATTCGGGCTTTCCCGAATGGTACTTCAAAATCTTCAGGAACATTGGTTGCAGCAGCAGCTGCATTATACAATGCTTTGGGTTCACAGAACAGCGTAAAGCCCCGTGAACGAATGCTGGTACGCAGCAGTCCGGCGGCGTCGTCGGCAAACGACGGATAAACGATTCGCACACCAGGCAATGTAGACAAAGCTCCTTCTATGGTTTGCGAATGGTATAGTCCACCGCCAATATAACCTCCCGATGCGAGACGAACCGTTACGTTGGGCGAAAACTTGCCATTGCTGCGCCAGTAATCGTGGGTACACTCAACAAATTGTTCCATGGCCGGCCAGAAATAGTCAGCAAACTCAGCACCTTCGACTACAACACGAATCTTATCGTTGAAACGACTCATTCCGTTGGCGGTACCCAGTATGAAATCCTCAGCAATAGGAGCATTGAAAACGCGCTCTATGCCAAACTCCTTCTGCATTCCTTTACTTACGTTGAAAATACCGCCCTTATCCTTATTGGCAATGTCCTGTCCCCAAATGAAGGTATCCGGATTATGCCTGAATTCGGCTGTCAGTGTTTCGTTAATGGCTTCAATCAATTTCTTCTGTTCGCCTTGTCCATCGTGAACGCCTTCGGGGTATTTCTGCGAAATATAAGGCTCAGGCGTAACAAAATTGGTGATCGACTTTGGATCGGGATCAGGCGCAACCAGGGCTTTCTTATGGGCATCCTTCACCTCGAGCTTAACCTGTTCCTCAATTTGCTTCAATTCCTCTTCTGTAAAACGATTGTAGCGTATAAGCATACGACGGAACTTAGCCAGCGGATCGTACTCCAGCACATAATTCCGTTCGTTATCGTCGCGGTAAAGCTCGTGACGGTCGGAGTTTGAGTGAGAATGTATACGCACACAATTGGCTTCAACAATAACGGGTTTCTGGTTTTCGATTGCCCATTGTTTGGCTTCGGTAAGCGCATTCATCGAATCGAACACGTCCTTCCCGTTACAATGAATAATTTTAAGGTTTTTAAGCCCTATAAAGTTGTTAGAAACCTTTCTGTTCGCCGTTTGGTCCTTCTTAGGTACGGATATACCGTATCCATTGTCCTGGAATACGAAGATTACCGGAAGCTTTTCGTTGGTAGCACCGTTGATTGCTTCATATACATACCCTTCGGAAACCGAGGATTCGCCCTGCGAGCTGATGGACACTCCTTTGTGTTTATATTTCTTCATGGCACGGCCAACACCCACTGCATGCAGGGTATGATTACCGGTTGCCGACGATACATTATGTATGTTCCATTCAGGTTTTGCGAAGTGGTTCGACATGTGGCGACCTCCACCAGCTACATCCGTTGCCTTGGAGATACCATTCAGTATAATCTCTTCGGCAGTAAGACCTGCCGAAATAGCAGTTAACATATCCCTGTAATAGGGAAATAAATGATCGGTATGCCTGTCGAAGATCTGTCCAATAGCGAGCTGTATACCATCGTGCCCTGCATAGGGCGCATGATATGACCAACCTATAGCCTGCCGTAGATAATTGGGCGCTCTGTCATCCAGCGTACGGCCAAGCGCCATAAGATAAAACCAATGTTTCAGAGTATCCTTATCTGTATGTTTAATGCTATATGCAGGTTTCGGACGCATGGTATTTGTGGTTTTATTGTGATTACTATCTTTCTTCTGCACGTCATTTCCTTTCTTTTTGACGTCACCTACTTCTTTTTCAAGTAAAATATCACCCTCTGTCTTCATTATCAATAATATAAACTGTTAAATTACTCTGTTACTATCAAATCCCTCCAGATAATCGGCTATCTTTCTTAGGAATGCGCCACCAAGCGCGCCATCAACAACACGATGGTCGTAAGTTAAAGCCAGGAACATCTTATGGCGGATAGCAATTACATCGCCGGCAGGTGTTTCAACCACTGCAGGTTTCTTCTCTATACTACCCGTTGCAAGGATAGCTACATGCTGATGCAGT
>DATALJ010000298.1:0-70105 GCA_036261135.1 Bacteroidales bacterium | reverse complement strand
ACAGCATGGAATCGAG
This sequence comes from Bacteroidales bacterium, assembly GCA_036261135.1. Lineage (GTDB taxonomy): Bacteria > Bacteroidota > Bacteroidia > Bacteroidales > JAAUTT01 > JAAUTT01. The sequence continues at coordinate 70,089 of DATALJ010000298.1, read as the reverse complement.
TAAAATTGAGTTAGGATATAAACATTCGCTGTTGATATTCGGCACTGCCGCACTATTGCTCTTTTTAGCAACCAACACAGGCATCGAAATATTGTATAATGCAACAGGCATAAGGAAAATAGTATTGTGGTTTATCAATGGGGGACTTTTCGTTTTTCTTCCATTGTTTCTGTTATCCATAATGTTTGCAAAACAGCAGGTTGGAAGTTCCGACAGGAAGCAAATTATGAGTTTCCTCCGTTTAAAACCTTTGACAGGAAAAGAAGTCGCGGCTACCATAGCAGGCTTAATTGCAGTATTCGTTCTTTCTGGTATTCTGGCCATTGTTCTCCCCAGAATAATTCCGAATTTCACACCACAGCCACCGTTCCTTACCCTTAATCCATTAGCACCTGGCGAATACTGGATACTCCTTTGCTGGTTGCCCTTGTTTTTCTTAAACATTCTCGGCGAAGAGCTCTTCTGGAGAGGACTACTTATGCCTTTGCAGGAAAACGCCATGGGTAAAAATACATGGTGGTTTCACGCATTATGCTGGATGATCTTTCATATTCCCTTCGGCATCAATATGATATTAATGCTTCTGCCTATCTTTTTTATACAATCGTTCCTGGTATGGAAGTTTAAAAATACATGGATTGGTATTATCATACATGGCGTGTATAATGGAGTTGGCTTTTTGGCTGTGGCTTTCGGTTTAGTCTAATTAAAACTCTATAACATCAATGTTTTTCCTATTCTCAAAAGTTTTATCATTTCTTATTTCGCCCTTAACCTGGATTTTATTACTCATATTGTGGGGACTCCTTACCAAACTCCCGAACCGTAAACGTTTTTGTCTGATATTTGCCATGATCGTAGCCTATTTGTTCTCCAACGAATTTCTGCTAAACGAAGCCTTACGTAAATGGGAGATACAACCAGTAAGTTATGAAAAAACCGCGAAAGCAGACTACGCTATCGTCCTGGGAGGGTTTTCCTCTTTCAACAAGGAAGCTTCTCGGTCGCAGCTCACACCTTCCGGCGACCGCATTTGGCAAGCATTACAGCTTTATAAACAGAAGAAAGTAAAGAAAATACTCATTACCGGAGGATCAGGGAAACTGCTGCGCCAGGAAGAGATTGAAGCAGACAAAATCAGAGACTTCCTCCTTACGCTAAAAATACCTTCATCCGACATTATCGTAGAATCTGTATCGCGAAACACGCATGAAAACGCGCAATTTACTTCCGAATGGTTGAAGAAGCATGACCCCCAGGCTTCCTGCATATTGGTTACCTCGGCATGGCACATGAAAAGAGCGCTAGGTTGTTTCAAAAAAGAAGGCGTTAAGGTAACGCCTTATGCTACTGATGTACGAAGCAAAGAAAGACGCTACGATATTGATGTTCTGCTTAACCCCACTGCTGCATCCATGTTCTCATGGGAAGCTCTGATTAAAGAAGTAGTGGGCTATTGGACCTACAAGCTTACAGGATACGTATAAGTTCTCAATTGCCCTTCACCAACCACTTATACAACTTACCTAACAGCGAACCCCAGCTTTCAGTTTGAATAGCTTCCAGTTCACCGCTGTCTAGCCACACCCCATGGCACTTTGGGCAAACATCCATTATAGCACGCCGGTCCTTCTTATGTTCTACTTTATCCATTAACGGTTTATCCTCGCAACTGGGGCATAGCAAAGGTTCCATCTGTTCTTCCAACGAAGGCATATGGGTAAACTCAAGAATAGATAAATCCGAGACTTTGCTTAACTCATTCAGTTCCGAAGATCTACTAAACCAATACCCCTCACACGAAGGACATTGAAAAACGGCATATTCCTTTACAACATCGTCAATTGTAGTACACTCCAACACCGCATTACATCTTGGACATATCAATGTGCTATTCATCCGGAAAACATCATTAAATTATAGAGTAAGATTAAGAAAATTAATGTTTCCCAGCAAGTATTTTTTCAATTGAGTGTCTATTTCAGTGATGATTTCTTAAGATATAAATTGTAATCTTATTGTTAACTTTGTTGTTTATTGATTTTTTAACGCCGTAAAAATGAAAAAAAGGTCTAAGACATTTCTTTGGGTAGCGCTGATTTTGATTGTTGGGCTAATTATTGCATTACCAAAATTAAGAGAATCGAAGAAAGAAGGAAAGGGAGCAGGCTCAAAGTCGGGGAGACAGCAGGCTGTTGTTGTGAAAGTGTTGGAAATAAAGCCTTCAACATTGAGAGAAACCGTCAAAACATCCGGAACCCTTCTAGCTGACGAGGAAGTGGACCTTAGTTTCGAAGCATCGGGTAAAATCGAAAAAATTCTTTTTAAAGAAGGAACACAGGTAAGAAAAGGCCAGATTCTGGCCGAACTAAATAATGATGATCTCATTGCGCAACTTGGTAAATTACAGTTGCAGAATAAACTCTTATCAGAAAAAGTAAACCGACAGAAAATTCTGCTTGAAAAAGAAGCAATCTCGCAGGAATCGTATGACCAGATGATGACTGATCTTCAGAGTAACGAAGCAGAGATTAAGTTATTACAGGTAAATATCAGTAAAAGAAGATTACCAGCCCCTTTCGACGGAGTGATTGGTCTACGTTTCATTAGTGAAGGCGCTTACGTTAATCCATCCACTAAGGTCGCCAAGTTAATAAAAACACAGCCCCTTAAAATCGAGTTCTCCATTCCCGAACGCTATGCCGAAATCGTAAAAACAGGGTATAATCTTACTTTTAATATCGAAAACAGCACCGAACGCTATGCTGCTAAGGTTTATGCTATTGAACCCTCGATAGATGCCAAAACCAGAGCATTAACTCTTCGGGCATACTACGATAATCCAGGGAATAAGTTGAATCCAGGAAGATATGTATCCGTTGAATTGATTATCAGAGAGAAGAAAGATGCCATTCAGGTACCAACGGAAGCTGTTGTTCCGGAGCTTGGAGGAGAAAAAGTCTTTATTGTTAAAAATGGAAAAGCGCAAATGGTAGACATTCAGGCCGGATTGCGTACTGAGCAGTATCTTGAAATTACAGAGGGGGTTAATCCGGGCGATTCAGTAGTAGTAAGTGGTGTAATGCAGTTACGGTCTGACATTCCTGTAATTATTGCTGGAGACAAACCGGGTAAAGATAGACCCAAAAGAGGTAAATAAACCGCCCAAAACTCTTACAAATCCTCCATGGATACTCTATCAGACCATTAATTACAAAAATATTTTCTAATGAATATATCTTCATTAAGTATAAAACGACCAGTTCTTTCACTGGTAATGACCATAATAATTGTTCTCTTTGGAGCAATAGGTCTTGGACGGTTGGGTATAAGGGAATTCCCAAGCGTAGACCGCCCTATAATTACGGTTAGTACATCGTATCCGGGTGCTAATGCCGATGTTATTGAAACACAAATTACCGAGCCGCTGGAGCAGTCAATTAACGGGATAGCGGGTATCAGCTCAATGACAAGTACCAGTAGAGATGGGCAAAGCCGTATTACAGTAGAATTCGGACTCGAGGTAGACCTGGAAGCAGCTGCAAACGATGTCCGCGACAAGGTTTCGGGCGCTCAATTTATGCTACCCGGGGATGCCGACCCGCCAGTAGTGCAGAAAGCCGATGCCGACTCCGACCCAATCATCTTTATAAACCTCGGAAGCCCTAAGCGGCCAATCATGGAGCTTTCAGATATTGCTGAAAATATTTTTAAGGAACGCTTACAAACCATACCAGGTGTAAGTAGCGTAAGCGTATGGGGCAGTAAACGACCGGCAATGAGGCTTTGGATGGATCCAAACAAACTTGCAGCCTACAAAATATCGCCCTTGGATATACGAAGCGCCTTAAACCGCGAAAATGTAGAACTTCCGTCAGGTCGCATAGAAGGAAATACCACCGAATTGACCGTTCGAACATTAGGCCGACTTGTAACACCTGCTGATTTTAACAATTTAGTTATAAGGCAGGAAGATGACAAGGTTATTCGCTTCAGCGATGTGGGACATGCAGAGCTCGGACCCGAAAACCTCCGTACGGGCCTGTTACGCGATGGAGTACCCACCGTTGGAAATGCCATCATACCTCAGCCTGGAACAAACCACATTGAGATTGTGGACGAAGTTTACAAGCGAATTGAGCAGATTAAAAAGGACCTACCATCGGATATAACTGTAAGTATTGGTTTTGACAATACCACATATATTCGTAACTCAATAACCGAAGTAGAAGAAACTATTTTCATTGCGTTTTTCCTGGTTGTTCTCATTATTTTCCTTTTCCTTCGTGAATGGAGGACAACGATTATCCCTGTTTTAGCCATACCTGTTTCTCTTATTGGTGCATTCTTTATACTTTATGTGCTCGGGTATAGTATAAACACGCTAACCTTATTGGGAATCGTTTTGTCGATCGGGCTTGTTGTTGACGACGCCATTGTGGTTCTCGAAAACATATATAACAAGGTTGAACGTGGAATGCCTCCACTAGAGGCTGGCATAAAGGGCTCAGCAGAAATATTCTTTGCCGTAATTGCCACCACCATTACGCTTGTAGCCGTTTTTACACCTATTGTATTCCTTCAGGGCACAACTGGCCGGTTATTCCGCGAATTCTCGTTTGTAATTTCGGGCGCCGTTCTTATATCTGCCTTTGTTGCTTTAACGCTAACCCCCATGTTGGCTACTAAAGTGCTAAAACCTCATCATACCAGTAACTGGCTTTACCGGAAAACTGAGCCATTTTTCAATAGTTTGATTTCCGGATATAGCAAATCGCTCGAAAATTTCCTCAAACATCGATGGATTGCATTAATAATCATGGCATTAACCTTAATCTTGATTGGTGTTTTCGGAAATATTATTCCTTCGGAAATGGCACCAATTGAGGACAGATCGTCGTTACAAATCCGATCAACAGCGCCGGAAGGAGCCACCTTTGAATACACAGAGAAATACATGAAAGAGATGACTGAGCTTGTTCGTAATAGTGTTCCGGAACAAGAAGGATTAATGACTATGATCTCCACCGGTGGCAACTCTAATTCAGGGAACGTCCGTATCATTCTTAAAGACAGGAAAGACAGAAAACGATCTCAACAGGAAATATATGACGAGCTCTCTGCATCCACAAAGAAACTTAGTGGAGCACGTTCACTTGTTGTTCAACAACAAACGTTTGGTGGCCGCCGCAGTGGTTTGCCGGTTCAATATGTTATACAGGCTGCAGACATTGAAAAACTGAAAGAAATACTCCCCCGCTTTATGACTGAGGCTTCAAAAAGCGATGTTTTCCAAGTTGTGGACCTTGATCTGAAGTTCAATAAGCCGGAAATCCGAATAGAGATAAATCGCGAGAAAGCAGTACTCATGGGAGTTTCCACGCAAACTATCGGGCAAACCCTTCAATTTGCGCTTAGTGGAAGCCGTTTTGGGTATTTCGTTATGAATGGCAAGCTTTATCAGGTAATCGGTCAGTTGGAACGCGAAAACCGCAACGATCCTATCGATTTGAAATCGATCTATGTGAAAAGCAATACAGGAGAGATGATACAGCTCGACAATCTTGTTACATTAAAGGAAGAAAGCAGCACACCCCAACTTTATCATTATAACAGGTTCATGTCTGCTACAGTATCGGCTGGTTTAGCAAAAGGGAAAACGATTGGACAAGGTATAGAAGAAATGGACAAGATTGCAGCCCGCGTTTTGGACGAAAGTTATTCAACTGCCCTGGCGGGTGACTCCAAAGACTTTGCTGAAAGCTCCTCGAGCCTTGCATTTGCGTTCATACTGGCACTCGTGCTTATATACCTGGTGCTGGCAGCCCAATTCGAGAGCTTCCGCGACCCGCTCACTATCATGTTTACCGTACCATTGGCATTGTTCGGGGCATTGGTATTCCTTTGGTATTTCAACCAAACACTGAACATTTTCAGCGAAATCGGTATTATCATGCTTATCGGGCTTGTAGCTAAAAACGGTATTCTGCTCGTTGAATTTGCCAATCAACGCAAAGCACATGGGCTGAATAAATTCGAAGCCATAAAACAAGCGGCCACATCGCGTTTCCGCCCTATTCTTATGACCAGCTTAGCTACAATACTAGGAACCTTGCCAATTGCACTTGCTCTGGGTGCAGGATCCGAAAGCCGTGTATCCATGGGTATCGCTGTTGTGGGAGGTTTAATGATATCTACATTCCTTACCTTGTACATTGTTCCGGCCATGTATACCTATATTTCAGAAAAAGCCAAATCCGTTTCGAATGTTGAAGATGAATCAGATCAGGAGATTAAAAATGAACAATAAATATAAAATATCAGCAGGCCTGATCTTCGGCCTTGCAGCCAGTTTTGTAAGTACACATGCTCAAACGCCATTGAGTTTCAAGGATTGCCTGAATGTAGGAATTGAAAAAAACCTGTCGTTGCAGATTGTACGGAACGCTGAACTCATGGCCAGCAAAAATGTTGATTATTCCATTGGCTATTTTTTACCAACCATTGATGCGAGGGGTACGTTAACTTATTCGATAATGGATTCGAGGCTTCAACGCTTTTCCGGCGAAGTCCAGGAAAAAAACGGGGCCCGTTCCAATTCACTTTCATCGAGTGTAAACCTCAACTGGAACATTTTCGATGGTTTTGCCATGTTTGCTAACCGGAACCGATTAAAAGAAACGCTTACACTTGGCCAGCTAAATACCCGCCTGAATATCGAAAACCTAATGGGACAGTTGGGGGCTGCTTATTTTAACTACTATCAGCAACAAAAGCGGTTAAAAACATTAACTTACATCTTACAATTATCTAAAGACCGCCTACGTATTTCAGAAGAAAAATACAAAATAGGAAACCTCTCGAAACTGGATTATCAGCAGGACCGGGTTGAATTCAATGCGGACTCATCACGGTATTTGCGCCAGCAGGAAGCCATTGAAAATGCACGATTGACTTTAATTAATGCTATGGCATTGCCGGCAGATTCTTCATTTACAATAACCGATACGATTGAAGTTAGTTACGGCCTGATATTTGATGAATTAAAACAACAAACCATGGCGTCCAATACATCGTTACTTATTGTAAACCAAAATAAAGTATTATCGGAGTACGACCTCAAAATTATAAATTCGAGGTTTTATCCTACTTTTTTCGTGACAGGAGCGTATGTTTTCAATAAAAGCGAATCGCAAACCGGATTAACACTCGAAAACAAACAAAACGGCTGGAACTATGGAGCGGGAGTATCCTTCCCTATTCTTAACCGCTTTGATGCAAGAAGACAGCGGAGTGTGGCCAAAATAGCTATTGAAAGTGCCGCATTGGCTCAAAAAAATGTTGAAATTGACATTGTAGCCGACCTTACCAGTATCTTTAATACCTATCAGAACAACATCAAGGTATTGGAGCTGGAAAAGCAAAACCTGCAAACTGCCTTGAATAACTTCACTATTGCACAGGAAAGATACCGGCTGGGAAGCCTTTCGGGTATAGAAATGCGAGATATACAGCGTATGTACCTCGATGCCGAAGACCGGTTACTCAATGCACAATACCAGGCTAAACTTGCAGAGATTTCGCTAAAACAAATAAGTGGAAGAATACAGGAGTATTTATAAAAACCAAGGAACATGCACGCACATTGTTTTCAACATGTAGCATTTGAGGGAATGGGAGCTATTGAACAATGGCTCCATCGCGAAAATTTTACCATTTCTTATACTCGTTTTTTTGAAAACAAGGAATTACCTGATATTGAAACTATTGATTGGCTCATTATCATGGGCGGTCCGATGAGTATAAACGACGAGCAAGATTATCCATGGCTAGTTCAGGAGAAAAAATTTATTCGCGATTGTATAGCCAAGCAGAAGACTGTGGTAGGAATATGCCTGGGTTCTCAACTCATTGCAGGCGCTATGGGATGCCGTATTTATAAGAATAATATTAAAGAAATAGGTTGGTTTCCGGTTACACGCCAAACGAATAACGAATTTACCAGGGAAATTGGCTTTCCTGATGTGATTACCGTATTTCATTGGCACGGCGAAACGTTTGATCTTCCTCAGGATGCTGTATTAATAGCCTCTTCCGAAAATTGCAAAAACCAGATCTTTACAGTAGGTAGAAATGTTATTGGGTTCCAATGCCACCTGGAAACTACCGAAGAATCGCTGAATGCGCTGGCAAACAATTGTGCTGATGAGTTAAAACCTGCTCCTTTTATCCAATCGGCTAAAGAAATGATCCAACAATACCCTAAGCATGCAGATTCGATGCATCAATTGTTGTTTAAGATGTTGAATTATCAGTTAAATGGTAAAATTTGATTTGCTATCATCTTTAACATGTTCATGAGAATGACCTACATATGCTTTATGGGGTTTTCGGTTAAGTAACGGAAACAAGGCATAGGCAACCAGTCCGAAGAACAGATATATAAGACTCGTAGATGAATGGGCTATTAGCGCGAATATCTGACCGTCTTTATAACTGATACCATACAAAAACAGCGATTCCATAACCATAAAGTGCCAGGGACCAATTCCACCCTGAACTGGCATTAACATGGCTAATCCCCCCATTAAGAATGTAAACATCCCAACCCAGATACTCAAGTGTTTGGTAGGTTCGAAAGCCAGAAAAACAACATAAAGCATCATCAACCACATAAGAAAGATAAAAAGAGTGTGGCCAATAAAGTACCACTTGTTTTCAAGCTTCAGAATGGACTTTATTCCTTCTTTAAAATTGGCTTTAAGGTGATTTATATACTGATATACTTTACCATCTTTAGATGGCCGAACCAGCAGAATGATCACTATTAAAAGTATTACCACAGCAAAAACCAGCAATATATTGGTAAAGGTAAGTAAATCAAGAGCACTCTTACCAAACTCAGGATGAACATTGAAAAAACGTCTCAATACACCCAAATTGATAGCAAAGATTATAACTGCAAGAATCATCATGGTCACGAAATCAGCAATGCGCTCCACTATCATGGTTCCTATAAGTTTGGATGCGGGAATTTTCTCGTATTTGCTTAATATAGTACAACGGGCAACCTCTCCAGCCCTCGGAGCTATAAGATTGGTAAAGTATAAAACCAAAACTGATAGAAAGATATTTGATACTTTGGGATCGTAACCCATTGGTTTAATAAGCATCTTCCAACGAATGGCCCTGCTAACATGGCTTAACATACTCAGCAGCACAGATACCGCTACCCAAAAATAATTCACCTTGGACAATGCAACCTTTAGTTCCTGCATGTTCAGGTCCTTATAGACCATCCAAAAAACCACAACCCCGATTGCAAGAAAAACAATGTATTTAGCGATATCTTTAAGTAACTTCATATTCAATTTATTCTACAAACCCAAAAATAGGAATAAATTTTAACAAGCAGTATAACCGGAGAATTATAAGTCGCCCTAAAATTCAACCATTACGGCTATTGCATTGAACCTGAGTTCATCATTACTTCTTTAACTTTTGTAAGCAATGTCTCGTGCCGAAAAGGTTTACTTATAAAATCACTACAACCGCTTGCTAAAGCACGTGCTTTGTCCGTCTCAATGTTATAGGCAGTTTGCGCTATAATGGTTATGGCCGGGCGCAATTCCTTTATTCTTCTGGCAGCCTCGTAACCATCCATTCCGGGCATTTTTATATCCATCAATATAAGGTGAATTGGGATATTCGACATGCATATTTCTACTGCTTCCCTCCCATTTCTGGCCCGAACTATCTGAACACCAAGTGTCGAAAGCAATTCCTGCAAAAGCATAAAATTAAGATCTTCATCCTCAGCAATGAGAATGGTTTGCGATTTTTCAAATGCTTTATTCAACTCTCCTGAAATTGGGATATCCGCAATTTCATAACCCACAGCTCTTTTATATTCAATAGTAAAAGAAAATTCAGAACCACGCCCCGGCTCAGAATTCACCCATATATTTCCACCAAGCATCTCGGCGTATGCCTTGGATATGGAAAGACCCAGTCCGGAACCACCAAACCTGCGATTCGAAGATGTTTCGACCTGCCGAAAGCGTTCAAATATCTCTGTATGCATCTCTTTGGGAATTCCAATACCAGTGTCTTTAACATAGAACTCCAGTAATGCGCCGCATTGCTTATATCCAAAGTCCACGTAACCATTCTTTGTAAACTTAATGGCATTCCCCAACAGGTTAGAAATTATTTCGGTTAACTTGGTTTCGTCCGTAACGATGATAGCAGCGCTATCGTCCAATCCAAGTCTGAAACTTAAAAAGATGTTCTGCTTTTGCGCTTTCAGCAAATACTGATCATAAAGCAGCCGGAGCAGCGAATTGAGGTTTATTTCTGTTTCGTGCACCTTTTCCTGGCCAGCTTCAATGGTTGCAATATTTACGATATCGGTAATGATGGAAAGGAGTTGATTACTGCTTCTTATGATTATATCCGTATAATATTCTCTTTTGTCGATTGACAGATCCGGGTTATTCAGATATTCGGAAAAGCCAACAATGGCATTCATTGGTGTGCGTATCTCGTGCGAAATATTATGAAGGAAGGCCGTTTTAAGACGATCGCTTTCCTCCGCTTTTTCTTTTGCTTTAACTAACTCGGCTTCTGCTAGCTTGCGCTCCGTTATGTTGCGCGATATTCCGAATGTACCTATAATATTCCCCTGCTGGTCAATTAAAGGCATTTTGGTAGACAAAACCCAGGTTGGTGGCCGATCAAACCAAGTCTCCATTTCCTCTTTACAAAGGATGGGCTTACCGGTGCTAATAATTTCCTGCTCATCAATAAAAGTCTGTTGGGAATGGTCAGTTTTAAAAAAATCGTAATCCGTTTTCCCTACCGCCATATTGGAATCGCTTAGGCCGAAAAGATGTGCCATTGCCTTATTTACTCTCAAAAAGCGGCTATTTAAATCCTTAAAATATATGCCGTCGGGGATATTATCCATTAAGGCATGCATTAAGTGCTGTTCCCTGGTGAGTAATTCCTCAGCCTGCTTTTGTTCGGTAATATCGTGCCCAAAACCTACCAGGCCTATAATTTGCTTCTGATTATTGTATAACGGGATCTTGGAAGTAAGCCGCCATCGCTTTTTTCCTTCATAGTCGGTATAACATTCTTCGTGGTTTAACATAGGATTCCCTGAGCGCAAAACATTCAAATCTTCTTCAAACCCGCGTTTGCCGGATTCGTCCTTAAATATTTCGATGTCGGTTTTGCCCAAAGCTTCTGTTTCCGATTGGCAATTCATAGCAATCAAATCGGCAGTATTGGCTATAAGCTTGCGTCCGCTCAAATCCTTAACGTATATGGTATCGGGCAAACTGTCTATTAAGGTTCGAAGTAAAATGCGCTCCTGACTGACGTTTGCTTCTGCCTGCTTTTTTGCCGTAATATCCTGAATATAGCAAACAAAGTAAAAGTTATTGCTGTTTGGTATGCGCACAATACCTGCGGAAACATTCACCCATACTATTCTGCCACTTTTATGAATATATCTTTTCTCATAATTGGCATTTGGGGTCATTCCTTCACTTAACTGCGAATTGAATGAAAACAATAATTCTTTATCATCCGGATGAGTAAAGTCGAGAACTGACGCGCACGTAAGCTCTTCGCTGCTGTACCCGACTATTTGGCAAAATGTACTGTTTACCCTCATAAACTTACCTTCGGGGCTCACCGTGCAAACCCCAATGGCTGCATTTTCGAAAATGGTGCGAAAAAGAGCCTCGCGCTCGCCTAATGCAATTTTTATATTGGAATGTTCAGCTTTAACTTGTCTGCGTTCAAGAACTAAGCTTATAGCGGCTTCCAAACTGGCCATTTGACTGGCAGACTTTATTACATAATCATCGGCCCCGGATTTCATTGCCCGTACAGCGATTTCTTCAGAACCTTTACCAGTTAAAATAATTATCGGTACATCAGGTTTGCTCTCCTTTATATACTTTATTATACTTAAATCAGCAAATCCAAAAATGTCAAAATTGCTCAATATTACATCGTATGTTTTTGAAATAAGGGAATTCAGCACTTTCAGACTTTCTACCTGGTAAATTTCATAAGTATTCTGATCGTTCTGCAAGGTTTCTTTCACAAGCAAACGGGTATAATAGTTATCATCGATATGAAGAACACGAATTGTTGGTTTCATTTTAACAGTGTTTCAATATTGGTTCGTAACGATAATGTTCATCATTGTTGATGAGCTACTGGTTAAGTGAATCATTTATTTGAACTTGCAATAAAATTAATGAATTTACTGATTAAAAACCAAAATTAAACTATCTTATTTCGAATTGGATATAACGTCGCGATGCATTTAGCATAGATCATAGGAATTGCAGTACGTATTTAAAGTCCGAACACGAGGAACAAGCTGGTTTTACAGTTTGTCTCTCGTGTTTGTAACGGCAGTTATACTCTTGCTAAAGACCATGCTTCATTTCGGCTAAAATTAAATTCATAGCTTCCGTGGGGGTTACCACCTCGGATACCTCAATAACTTCCTTGTAAAATGGAACTAAACGAGCAAAATTGACTTCAAAATCATTCATACTTGAGGCTTTCCAAAAGCTTATGCCAACAGCGGGATCATCTTTCTGACAATAGGTAAGTACGATCTGGCTTGTATCCAGTTCGCCGCCTTGCAGCTTCTGCCCCATTTCAAGCATCTTTGCGGTATCAATACGCACTTTCGCACAGAAAATGAGCTTTTGACCCGATGAAGACTGAGGCTGTGTATTTAACCCTTTTTCGAGAAAGTCGATAATAAGGCCGCTTTGGCTTTTGCCTGTTTTTGATTTATGCTCGTTCAGCTTTTCGTATAAATTGAGGGGCAGATGAACAGCAATACATTTCTTTTCTGAATTTTCTAATGACATGTTTCCTCCATAATTTATGTTAAACTCTACGTTTAGATCATAAACCGGATGTTTATTTCACTTTTTTGCCACTAAAAATCAGAAAATCCTTTTTATTCTCGAGAAATGACATGATTTTCTGCTCAATGCACTTAGCGGGATGCTCTTCGTTCAAGGTTTTATAAAGGCCTATTTCTCGCTTTAAATCCTTAATTTCTTTTTCGATTTTGGGGAAGAACACAGCTTCACTTGCACCTATCCATCCCTGTTTGAGTGAAAAATTGATGAGATTCTCGCAACAGCAGGGGTTAGCAGAATTATAAAGTGAACAATTGTTACACAGGAATTCGCGGATATTTTGCCGGGCGCGTGAGATAAGTACGCGTGTAGCGTTTTCTGATTTCCCGATGACTACGGATACTTGAATTATCGGGACGTCTAATAACACGTTTAAGACAAACACCAAACGCTGATGCATGGATAAACAACGTAAAAGGCCAGCAAGGCAGCCATTTTTAACCTGTTCAATATATAACGATTTCTGTGTTTCGCTTATTTCGTCAGAAACAGGTGAACTTGCCCTATAAACGAGCTCCTGCAATGAGGTGAAAGAACTTCTTTTTTTCTTCTCGAGAAACTGCAAGCAATTGTTCCTGGCAATCTGATACAACCAGGTGTAGATATGACTTTCTCCCTTAAATGAATGTATGGATTGAGCAGCTTTTACAAAGGTTTCTTGCAAAATATCGCTCGCATCGTCCCTGTTTCCAGTCATCCGATAGGCAAGATTGTAGATTTGCACGCCGTATTTCTGGTATAAAGAGACAAGTGATTCCAAAATCCGCTGAGATTAAACCTGTTTCACGGTTTTCCTGTAGCCTAACCCATTAAAACTTGCCACAAGCGAGCCATCTTCATCAACTACTTCCACATTGTAAGCGGAAATTTTATTCTGTACATTGATCTCTTTAGCAATGGCACGTATCAATTTACCAACAGGCGCTTTATAATAAGATATGTTAACGTTAAGCCCAACCGTAGTGCATCCACCGGAATTTGAAGCAGCAGCAAAAGCATAATCAGCCAGCGTAAATATAACGCCACCCTGCACCCTGTTTACGCCATTCATATGGCTTTCGTTCAAAAATAACTCAGTAATGGCAAAGCCATCGTTGACTTCTATTAAACGAATGCCAATGAATTTGGCAAATTGATCGTTTTTTACGTTTTTAATTAAGTTGTCGTCCATGATTTATCTTATCGTTCGGATGGGCTAATGTACCTACTTAATAGATTAATTGCAAACGTGAAAGATATGAATTGTATCCGATAAATGATATAATCTATCACTTTTGAAGCGCCAGCATTGCTTTTATATTATCTGCCTTCGATATGGAAAGTATAAACTCGTAAAAATCTTTGTATTCACCAGGGCTAAACCTGCCTTCATTTATTTGAAACTTGCGGGTATAAATAATCTGATCGTTTTTAAGGGTAACAGAGGACGAATAATCCCCGAATTTGGAGTTGATTGTTTTGCCAGTTGGCAAAGCTTCTGGCTTGTAACTTGCAGGAATCTGATATACCAAAGTATCATAATCTATCCACGATTGAGGAATCAAAATATCAGAACGCCTTTGTTTAAGCATCTTTTGAATTGGCTTCTGATTATTAATCATATTCAGTGGTACCAGCATGAAGTTACCGGAAAATGTTCCATAATTACGTGAACATACAGTTTGACTTATACTTACATTAAGCTCCGGCTGTTTGTTGTACACGAAAGAAAAATCATTAATTTGCAACGATGGCAACAAAGAATGCTCATACATCCAATCCTTTTGATCTTTTGCATTCTTATCAACCAAATGTTGAATCATATCGTCTCCCTGCAACCCGGTATACACAGTTTTAATAGAACTTACAGCGGTGCCGGTTGAATCGATCTTAAAATATGAATTACATGTCCTGATATTTTCAGTGGCTACGTATCGTTTAGTATGAACAAGTTTGCCACCATCCTCAGTGAGCAGAAGCACATCCCTATCGTCTGTAAAATCACCAATAAATCCCAAAGGGAACGCTTGGCTTGTACATTCAACCCAAATCGAATCCTTCTTAAAAGGAACACATAATATGACATGATTGAACTGGCTAAAATTGGGAAAATCTTTAAATATCGGCTTTGGATATTGGCCACCATATACAATAGCGGGATATGACTTAATTCCAACATATTTTAGCATGGCACACAAGTAATTGCTTAGGGCCTTACAATCGCCATAACCCGTTTCAAAAACGGTTTGAGCCGAAAAGGGTTGTAATCCTCCAATTCCAAGAAATACGGCTACATATCTTGTATTCTCCTGCATATAGCGATACAATATCCTCATTCGCTCTAGTGTGTCCGGAATATTGTTTACCAACGAATTAATTTTTAGTTTGAGCGCTTCCGGCAATTCTCCTCTCCCTTCATATAATTTATTCATCCACTTACCATAATCCTTCCAGGAGAGAGAGAATCCATTATATTTATCATACAGAAGCAGATTAGGCATAAGATATACAGCTGGCAATCTTTCAATTATGCTCAAATCAAAAGGTTCTTCTTGTATTCCTGCCATATTATTAATTTCCCAGGAACGGGTTGTGAAGTTGTTAAAGCTTTTTTTATCCTGAATCCCTGTAAAATTAATTTCTTTCGTATTTATTATCTTATTTTCCGGATAGCCCAGCCTTAATAAGGCATGTTGAACTGAAATGTCGTAATCATCCACAGGTGTCCAACTACCATACGAGATTGCTTTTAATGAAACCGACTCGTAGTCGTACTCAATAGTATACGGATACTCGCCATAATCGGGTTTAAACGCTTTTATGCGATCATCCGAAAACAAAGCATATTCGCTATATGGATAATCTTTTATTTCCGATTGCTTAACTTTTCTAAATACTTTACCGTTAGCGTCATAAATAAGAATCTGGTTGATTGTTATTTTCATATCCTTATCGTATGGAATTAACAGGTAAGTACTTTTTTCTCCTTCTTTATCCAGCACAGTAATTACTTTTTTTGTTCTTTCAATAACTGTGTTATTAGGATTTACATTTGTTTCCTGGATAAACTCCCGAATAACACTATGCGCGCTAGTCTTTAAACTATCTGGAATTAAGGCAACGGAATAATTCTGAGCACCTGTTTTGCCAAAAATAAAAATTATGATAACAAGAGCCTGTAAGCATTTCTTCATAACCATGGAGAATTACAAATTCACTTTCTTGAGAATTATTTGCTCCGCATGCTTCTTCACAATTTGATTGTACATTTCTTTCAAATTGGCATATTCTTCGGGTAAGAATAAGATCTTATTCACCGTACGGCGATACATTAATTTAATCTTATTATCCGCAGCCTGACCTGAATAGGTTATAGAAATAGAGCCATCGGGCATTTTCATAGATGCTCCCTGAGGCATAGATTCAACCTGGTAACCTTTGGGGATTACGTAATCAAAAATATACATTTCAGCAATAGGATAATTATAGTCTATCGGATATTTACGCTCTTCCAACGTATAACGGTTCTTATTAATAGTCTCGAATAATAAGGGCTTGAAAATAATTTTATCGCCAATTACTTCAGCGGAATTATCTATGTCAACATACAGGGTATCAACAATGGGTTTATTGTAAATATCTTTATTTGCAACCGAATATTTTATAATTGATAAACCGGGAATATTTTCCTGCATTTTTCTCATATAATCATCCATCGATTTTTCATTGCTTAACATACTACGGTATTCAATTCCTGCATAGCCATCGGATGTACGCACAATCGTACCTTTAAACGTACCTTCAGGAGTAATTTCCAAACTGTATTGGCAAACCCTTTTATATTTTTCTGTAGTGGATAAATCCACCCAACCGCTTCCCGTTTCTTTAATCAAACGGCCTCTCCCGTTTATGTCGTTTGCAGGAAGAATGCCGAAGCCACAATAATCGTTTGTTGCATCCAATAAATACCGGGTTCCAGAAATTTCAACACTGGCAAGAACCGAATTAAACTTGGTTATTGTAGGAAACACTGAATTACCATCTCCATTCTCGCGGGTACTAAACATAACTGGATCAGCGTTTAAACCAGCCGTTTGAAACATAAGTGTTAATAATAAATTAATTTCTGAAGAACTACCAGCTCTTTCAATATATGGTTTTTTCAACCCCCGTTTGGCAAAAATCCTGTATTCGCCATTCCACTTCATCCAACGCTGTACATAATTGAATATTATCCGAGCTTTTTCTTTGTTATCGGTTACATTCTGGCACAATCTTGCGACAGTATCGTTAATAAATCCATCACTCTTTAATAATCGGCCAAAATCTTCATCCTCCATCATTTGTTTGTTTACCGATTCCCAGGAATGGGTAAAATCCCTGCGTATTTCGTCCGGATATTGAATACTGCTCAGTTCAAATTCGATAGATTGCGTGTAATTATCATCACAATCAATATCTGATTCTGATTTGAATGCAGGAACATCTTTAATGCCAAGGGTTGTAATATATGTTTGTGCAAAAATCTCATAATCTTTGGCAGGGATCCGACCTTCTGCCGATTTATTTGTAATCTCTGATTCATAATGGAGTACAAACCTTTCTCTCTTTATATCATTTTTATTTATATCGAAAGGCAAATATCCCCTGGACGACTTCCTGTAATCGAAATATTCAGGAACCATAAAGGTATATTCGCTCCATAATGCAGGGTAACGGCGTTGAAACACCCACCCTCTAAAGTTATAAAGAAAATCAGAGGTTATATTGTAAGAAAATTCAATAATAGAACCTTCTTTAACATCAGGGAAAGCAAATTTCTTATCATTATATGATTTACTTTCTTCCGTATAGATCTTATTGCTCTCCAATTTGGTTTTTACAATTTTACCATCGACCAAGTTATAAGTTACTGCATCCAAGCCTGACAATTTTTCTTCAGCGTTTTGTTCTTTAAATAAACGAATACTCATGTCGGCAATATCAAAAGCGGATTTTTTGAATATTTTAATTCTGCAATGCCTTTCGTAAACGTACTGAAAACGTCGTTCTCTGTTTAAAATAATTTTAGTTGAGCCAGCATCAAATAGTGTAAGTGCTTCGGCAGTAGTATCTTTATCATATTTGGACATGGCCATTTCTGACATGTCTATTTTCCCAAATTTTGGTTTGTCAAATTGAGCATTAGCTGCCGAAAAAATGCATAAAAGCATGAGAAAAAATAGGCTTTTCATAAAGTAGTTTTTGGAGAGTTGTTAATTTATAGTTAGTTAGCAAATTACATACAAAACAAAACAGGTATTTCTATTAACCTTCTCAAATATATAAACTAACAAGTAATTTGCAAATAGTAATGTCTTAAAAATTTCAAGTATATCAATTGATTTTTAGGTAAACCATGGTTTAGTCCAAGCTTAATATATTACCTGTTCAGCCTCTTCTTAAACTGCGTAGCCTTTAACTTGCTCACAATAATCTCTTTCTTTGTGGCAGGCTTAAAATCAAACCTTCAGCTTTTAATTACGGATTCTAACAACTGAACTATAAATCAATGAAATAAAGTTTTTTCAGAAGTTTTTAAACCAAACGATTCTAAGACTGTTATAAATAGTCGATTGGGTGTTCAACATATTAGAAGAATAATGCATCCTTATTGATGTTTTTCACCAATATTTTACTATATTTATTAAAGCTAAATAAACCAACTATTTACTTTAAATAAAGCTTTTTAAACTACACTATGGAAGAAAAAAATAACCAGTCCCGAAGAAAATTTTTCGAGCGTATTGCATTATTGGGGTCGGGCGCTGTTGTTGGAGCAGGAGTAATTTACTCAGGATACGAGTATGAAAAATCGAAGAATGCGAAAGACAAAGTTCGTGTACTTACCGCCGATAATAAAGTTGTTGAAGTAGATGCTTCGGAACTTAAGCCGCTTCCGGGCACATTAGCATCAAACCAGGCATTAGGCCGCGAAGGAATTGAAGGAAAAAGGTTCGTTATGGTTATAGACACTGCCAAATGCAGGAATGCGCGTAAATGTGTATCGGCATGCCAGAATGCTCATGACCTGAAGCCTGAACAATACCATATGAATGTTTTACAAATGCAGGAATCGGAGCATACAGCCCCATACAATATGCCTAAACCCTGCCAGCAATGCGATAACCCGCCCTGTGTTTCGGTATGCCCGGTGGATGCGACATTCAAACGCCAGGATGGGATTGTACTTATAGATAATGAGCGTTGTATCGGTTGCAGATTCTGTATGGCTGCCTGTCCCTATTCTGCACGTCTTTTCCATTGGACAGAGCCTAAGGTTTCCCCCGAACACAAGGACATGGTTTACAATGTTGAGCTGAATGTGCCACAGCGTAAAGGAACCATTAGCAAATGTCTTTTCAGCGCCGACCGCTTGCGGGAAGGGAAACTACCTTACTGCGTATCGGCATGCCCTAACGGCGTTTACTGGTTTGGAGATGAAAACGAAGATGCAGTAACCAACGGCACTACCAAAGAAACAGTTAAACTCACGGAATTACTGAAGCAAAACGGTGGATACCAATTAATGCCTGAACTCGGTACCAAACCAAGGGTTTACTACTTGCCGGCAAAAAACAGGCTATTCCCTTTCGAGAAGAAAGAAGATCCCATTGAAAAATCATAAACTAAATTCATATTCAACAATTTAATCGGATATAAAATATTGATTTAACAGCCCATGTCACAAAAAATGTACGATAGGGAGAAGCTTATTGATGCAGCTACCGCTCCTGTGAACTTTGCAAATAAGAGTTTTCTCATTTGGATGAGCCTTCTTGGGCTAGCGTTAATGATTTGTTTGTATGGCTATTTTATTCAGCTTCGTGAAGGGTTGGGTGTTACAGGCCTTCGCGATTACATTACCTGGGGAATGTACATTGCTAACTTCGTGTTTTTTGTTGCGGCGAGCCTTGTGGGTATGCTTATTAGCTCTGTATTGGGGTTAATTGGAATAAAATGGATAACACCAATTACCCGCATAGCAGAGATTATAGCCATAGCATTTGCTGCGGTTGCAGGTTTAGTGATCGTTTCGGACATGGGACGACCAGACAGGCTGATTAACGTTTTTGTTTTCGGGCGTTTTCAATCGCCCATTCTGTGGGACATTACGGTAGTAACAACTTATGTGGCCATAAGTGTATTGCTTTATTTCCTTCCATTAATTCCAGACCTTGCTATTTGCAAGGAACGCATTAAAAAAGCTCCTCCCCTTCTTCAGAAAACGTACCATATACTTTCAATGAACTGGATAGGATCAGCGGAACAGGCAGCTATTATGCGCAGAGCCGTTAGAATATTACTCATTCTCATTGTGCCTGTAGCGCTTTCCATACACACCGTTACTTCATGGCTTTTCGCTGTAACTACACGTCCCGGATGGGACAGTACAATATTTGGCCCGTACTTTGTTACAGGTGCATTTGTAGCAGGAACTGCAGCAGTAATCATAGCCATGTATTTCTTCCGTAAGAATTACAAGTTGCACGAATACTTAGAGGACCTTCATTTCGACAAGATGGGAAAGTTACTGGTTCTCGTTTCGTTAGTATATCTGTATTTCAATGTTAACGAGTTTCTTGTGCCTGCATATAAATTAAAAAGGGCTGATGTTGGTCATTTACACGAATTGTTTGTTGGCCACCATGCACTCATGTTTTGGTTTGCGCAATTAACAGGGTTAATTATTCCTATTATACTGCTTTTATTTAAGCCATTCAGAAAACCTTTGCCTATAACCATAATTTCAGCATTTGTAGTGGTTGCTTCCTGGTTTAAACGGTACCTGATTGTTGTTCCAACCATGGAGCACCCGTATTTGCCAATTCAGCATGTACCGCATCATTTCATGCATTACTCACCAACATTAATAGAAACCGGCATTACAGTGGCCTCATTTCTTCTGGTTCTGATCATTATTACTATTCTTTCCAAGTCGTTTCCGGTCCTTCCTATATACGAAATGACGGAACTTCATAGTGAAGAGGAATACGATGATCATGATACGCAAACTGCTTCTAAAAAAAGCAGCTTAGGAAAAATACTTCCCGTAAGCCTTGTTTTGCTTACCATATCCTCGTATGTTTCGGCGCAGGACTGGACAGTTCCAGAGGACAAAAGCCAGAAGGTAAGCCCATTCAAGTTCAACAGCGAAACGGTAAAGAGTGGCGAAGCCATATTTCAGAAGAACTGCGTATCCTGCCATGGCGAACCATCCAAAGGCTCCTTTAATAAGGACATGCAACCATCTCCTGGCGATCCGGCAGGAACAAAATTCCAATCGGAAACCGATGGCGCATTGTTTCATAAGATTACAACAGGACGAGCACCCATGCCCGAATTCAAGAATGTTCTGACTGAAGATGAACGTTGGCAGGTGATTGCGTATATACGCAGTTTTAATCCGAAGTATGTTCAGCCAGAACCGGTAGCAGCACCTGCAGGCGCATATGCAGGTATGAATATTTCAGCAAGAGTAGATTACGTCGCTGCACAGCACAAAATAAAAGTAACCACAACAGGAAATAAAAGCAATGTATCGAATCCGCTTGCAGGAATAGAAGTGGTACTTTGGGCTCACCGGTATTTTGGTGATTTAATGATTGACGAGCCCAAAACTACCGATGCTTCCGGAAATGCCTTATTCGATTATAAAGAAAGCATCCCGGGAGATACAGCAGGTAATGTTAAATTCATAGTAAAACTGAACGCTGAAGGATTGAGTGGATTCAAGAAAGACACCACACTTGCCATTGGTAAACTGATGACGGCTAAAAGCCTCATTGCAACTCGTGCTATGTGGACAGTACGTTCGCAAGCCCCGATATGGCTTATCGCTGCTTACTCCATTGTTGTAATATCTATTTGGAGTGTGCTTGCGTACATCGTTGTTCTTATATTCAGGATAAAGAAAGCGGGCGATACGGCAAGCGATAATCAAAACACGCATACAACTAACTAAAATAAACCACATGAAGCTGCAACTTACTACTATCGGCCGTATCCTGTTTGCCCTCCCGTTCGGGCTATTGGGCATTAACCACTTCATCATGAAAAATTACTATCTGATGATGGTCACTTCTGTTATACCTTTTCTAGGGTTTAGTGTGCTACTCGTAGGATTAATCCTGATTATAGCATCGATAAGTATTATCATGAACAAGATGGTGCAATTATCCTGTTGGGCACTTGCTATTCTGTTGCTTATGTTTATTGCCTTTATCCACATACCCAACCTATTTAATGAGGCTACCCAAACTATAGCGCTTATAGAACTTATGAAAGACACAGCGTTATTAGGAGGCTCGCTGATGATAGCCGGAATGTCAAATAAAACCAATGAAGCTTAAAATCAAACATAATGAAGAAACTTTTCATCCTCATCTTTTTAACCATTCCTTTTTCATTGTTCGCACAGCAGAACATGAATTTGGCTACCGATACATCCGAAGTGGGTGTTATTGAGCATTTGGGAGCAACGATTCCTCTTGATCTGCGGTTTGTCAACGATACCGGCGATACAGTTGCTCTAGCAAGCCTGGTCGATAAACCTACCATTTTCTCTTTCGTTTACTTCGATTGCCCTGGTATTTGCAGTCCACTGCTGAATGGCGTTTCCGAAGTAATTGAAAAAACAGACATGGAGCTGGGCAAGGACTACCAGGTAATTACCATCAGCTTTAATTACAACGATAGTCCCGAAAAAGCACACATAAAAAAAGAAAACTTTCTGAAGAAACACAGTAAAACTCATGCAGGGCATTGGATTTATCTCACCGGCGACAGTATAAATATTTATAAAGCCACGGATGCCTTTGGCTTTAAATTCAGAAGAGTTGGCCTGGACTATATTCATCCTGCCAGTATAATGGTAGTAAGCCCTAAAGGAAAGATTACAAGGTATTTATATGGTGTAACGTTTTTGCCATTCGATGTGAAGATGGCCTTGGTTGAAGCACAAAAGGGATTAGCCAGACCAACAATAAACCGGGTTCTCGAATATTGCTTCACGTACGACCCGGTAGGCAGACGTTATGCCGTTGACGTGCTAAAGGTAAGCGCCACCATTATTATATTCTTTATTGCTGTGTTTGTGGGAGCATTATTAATCAAATCAAGAATCAGATCAAAAAATGAGCGAGTTGTACAAAAGTTACCTTGAACCCCAGGGTAAATACAAAGGTATTTTAGGATGGATTTTCTCGACAGATCACAAGCGGATTGGGTTGCTGTATCTGTATGCCATCATGTCTTTCTTTCTTATTGGAGCCTTAATTGGCGTATTGATGCGTTTGGAATTGTTAAATCCCGGGCAGCAGTATATAACGCCGCAGCAGTATAATGCCGCATTCACGGTTCATGGGGTAATTATGATATTTCTTGTTGTAATTCCCGGATTGGCAGCTGTTTTCGGAAATTTCTTTTTACCTATACATATCGGGGCAAAGGATGTTGCCTTCCCGAAACTTAACTTGCTTTCGTGGTGGATTTACATGGCAGGAGCCTTCTTTGCTGTACTAAGCCTTATTACTGGCAACGGCGCACCTGATACTGGCTGGACATTTTACGCTCCTTATAGTACAACCTCAGGAACCAACGTAGTTATGGCCGTGTTTGCCGCGTTTGTACTCGGTTTTTCTTCGATTTTAACGGGTATTAACTTCATTGTTACCATACACCGCATGCGTGCACCGGGTATGACGTGGTTTAAGATGCCTCTTTTCTCATGGTCGCTTTATGCCACTGCATGGATTCAGGTATTAGCAACACCTATAGTGGGTATCACATTGCTCATGGTAATTGCTGAAAGAGTTTTCAGAATAGGCTTCTTCGATCCCAACCTGGGTGGAGACCCGCTGCTATACCAGCATCTGTTCTGGATCTACTCGCACCCTGCAGTTTATATTATGATTTTACCCGCCATGGGCGTAATTACTGAGATTATACCGACCATGAGCCAACGGAAAGTATTCGGCTATAAGGCGATTGCTATTTCAAGTTTAGCCATAGCCTTTGTGGGGTACCTGGTTTGGGGACATCATATGTATACATCGGGCATGAGTGATACTGCGCGATGGTTCTTCTCGCTGCTTACCTTTATTGTTGCGGTGCCTAGCGCCATAAAAGTGTTCAACTGGATTGCAACCATGTATAAGGGGTCAATTGATCTACGCCCACCCATGTTATACGTGCTTACCTTCATGTTTCTTTTCATGGTAGGCGGGCTTACCGGATTAATACTTGGTTCGCTGGCCACCGACGTACACGTACACGATACATCCTTTGTTGTAGCGCACTTCCATTACATCATCTTTGGAGGAATGGGTTTTGCATTTTTTTCCGCTATACACTACTGGTATCCAAAGATGTTTGGAAAAATGTACAGTATAAAGCTGGCCAATATTGCCTGGGGGATCATCTTCGTAGGCTTCAACTTATTGTATTTCCCATTATTTATCATTGGTATGCAAGGGATGCCGCGCAGATATTTCGATTATTTGCCTCAGTTTCACACAGGTCATTTCCTAAGCTCAATAGGGGCATTTGTTCTTATAACAGGGCTATTACTTATGTTCTATAATTTTATTAGGGCTGCACGCAAGGGTGAACCTGCTCCACAGAATCCATGGAATGGCAGAACGCTCGAATGGCAAATTCCATCGCCTCCACCTCTGGAAAATTTTGAGGAAATACCGGTAATTAAAAATCAGCCTTACGACTTTGACTAATTAAACCCGCATTAACCTGTTTATAATATTACAATGAGCCAGGAAAATACAACACACGCCGTTGAGCATCGCGACGATTACGGATCAAAACTGGGAATGTGGATATTCCTCTTTACAGAATTGTTCCTCTTCGGAGGTTTGTTCCTCGTATATGCAGTGTACCGTATGGAATATCCCGAAGATTTTCATGCATCATCGCTACATCTCAATACATTCATAGGCGCCATAAATACCTTTTTACTGGTAACGAGCAGCCTTACCATGTCGTTTGCTGTTACGGCAGTTCAAAAGGGCGATTCGGCTTTTGCAGCTAAAATGATTGGCATTACGATGCTTCTTGCTTTTGTGTTCCTTGTAAATAAATACTTTGAGTGGGATCATAAAATTCTGGCGCAACTCTATCCTGGATCGGGATTGATGTTAAGCCTGAAACACGGATATGTTCTATTCTTTGGCTTATACTTCTTTATGACAGGTCTGCATGCCTTACATCTTATCATAGGCCTGGTATTGATGACCGTGTGCCTTTTCAAAGTCAACAACCGAAGTATAAATGCCGACCGCAACATTCTGCTTGTAAACAGTACCCTCTACTGGCATCTGGTTGATCTCATCTGGATCTTCCTGTTTCCTTTATTGTACCTTATTCCATAAAATAAATACTTATGAGCGACGAAAAACCACATATTACAGAATATGCAACATACGCAAAAGCAGTAATCGCTTTGCTTTTATTGGCAGCAATCAATATAGCCCTTGCAGGATTAAAACCTGTACCATTTACACCTGCCATCATAATGATCATTTCATGCATACAGGCATACATTGCATTGGCTTGGCTTATGCACCTTAAGTTCGACAGTGGACTGTTCCGATTTCTTGTATCTGGCGTATTCTTCCTGTTTTTTATAGTGATTGTGATTTTATTTCTCGATTATAAACTAAGATAGAAATTATGTTTTCTGAAGCATCGAATTTTACAGCCGGCGTAGACAAGACCTTTGCCTTTATCATTGGTATTTCGCTGTTCTTCCTTATTGGATTAACTGTAACCATGATTGTTTTCGCCGTAAAATACCGGAGAAACAAGCATCCGAAAGCAGTGCAGGTAAAAGAGAACATGACGCTGGAGGTAACTTGGATCATTATTCCATTGGTACTGGTGCTGGCCATGTTCTATTTCGGGTATCAGGCATATATGCCCATGCGCAACGCACCAAAAGATGCACATATCATAAAGGTCTACGGGAAGATGTGGCAATGGGATTTCGATTACGGAAACGGCAAAATGAGCAAGGATACCCTGATGCTTCCTCTCGGAAAACCAGTAAAATTGGAACTTAACGCTGTAGATGTTGGTCACAGCTTCTTTATTCCAGCTTTTCGCATAAAAGAAGACCTGGTTCCCAAGAAAACAAACTACATGTGGTTCATCCCTCAACAGGAAGGTAATTACGAAGCCTTTTGTACGGTATTCTGCGGACTGAGGCATTCGTATATGGAAGCTATTGTGAAGGTAGTTCCGGAAAAAGACTATGAACAGTGGCTTGCAAACCTTAAAGCTTTCGATCCCAATAGTGTTCCTGAGGGTTTGACCATATTAAAACAAAATGCATGTACCGGTTGTCATTCTATAGATGGTAGTTCGCTTGTAGGTCCAAGTTTTAAAGGACTGTTTGAATCCGAAAGAGTTGTGATGACTAATAGTGCTGAGCGGAAGATAAAAGCAGATTCCGCCTATTTGCACCAGTCTATTGTTGCTCCCGACGATGATGTTGTAAAAGGATTTAACAAAGGAATCATGCGGTCGTACAAGCAAACCCTAAGCGATAAGGATATTTCCAAAATAATCGAGTACATGAAACTCATAGAAAAGTAATTGAATGAATAAAATTAGCCTCCGTATTTTCCTCAAATTAATAAAAGCTACCATATCGTTTCCGGTAACATTCCTTTGCTTTGCAGGATATTACTTATATTCAAACCATATCGACATGGAAATATGGCTTGCTTGTGCCGGTGTATTCCTGCTGTCGTCAGCTTCGTCCGCACTCAACCAGGTTATAGAGCAGAAGTACGATGCTATAATGGACAGAACAAAGAACAGGCCGCTCCCATCGGGTAAAATTACCACAACCACTGCGATTCTTATTGTTATTGGGTTAGCGATTCTTGGGATCGGTTCATTACGGGTACTTTCATCCACTGCCGCTTTACTGGGTATACTTGCAGTTGCATGGTATATCCTGGTTTACACCTTATTGAAACGCAAAACACCGTTTGCTACTATTCCCGGTGCACTAATTGGAGCCTTACCCGTTCTAATTGGCTGGACTGCAGCAGGAGGAAGCCTTACAAACATTCCTATTCTTTTAACAGCTACATTTGTTTTTCTGTGGCAAATACCTCATTTCTGGTTGCTAATGATTGTGTACGGGACGGACTACGAAAAAGCGGGTTTCCCCACTTTGTACCGTATCTTTTCAGCACAAAACCTCAAATTCTGGACCATGTGCTGGATTATAACCCTGGCTATCTTTTCATTCTTCTTTGTTCCTTTTGAAATGGTTACCAGTACTGCCGCAAAAGTAATCCTCCTTCTTTCGAACATCGGAATTATTGTACTCTCCAGCTTATACCTCATCTCACGCAGGAATTTTGGGCTAAAGAATTTATTTCATTATTTAAATCTTTACATGTTAACTGTTGTAATCATCATTCTTTTCGAAATGACATAAATAAATGTTTTTCAAAACATTCCAGGAAATAAGGTAATTTAAAATACCATTTCTATTAACATAAATCACCACTAAATATGTAATAAACAGCCCCTATTTCCATAAATTTAACTCTGCTTTAAAAAGTTACAATTAATATGGAAATATACTATGGAAAAAGATGATGTAATAAGGGAAAAAGTGCAAGCGCTGGATGGATTTAAAGTTATCAGAAAACAAAACTTCGTTGAAACCTACAATAATCTGAATCAACAAATGCATTATATCGACCTGTCGTTCGCGAAAGTCGGCATTTTTCATAATGGTTGGGTTGGGTTTCGCACCAATACGCAAATGAGAGAAATTCTGGAAGGCCATTTCTATGAGTTCTACGACGATTACAGGTGCCCAAGCCTGCTAACCGACTGCTCCAAAATGAAAGGCAGTTTCATCGACAACGTTGAGTGGCTTACTGGCGAATTCATGCCTCAAATGGGTGAAATGGGTCTTAAGAATCACTCCCTGGTACTCCCATTGGATTCGTTTGCTCAACTTACTGTAAAAGATTGGGTAACGCGAAATAATACGGTTAAAACAAAGGCTTTTGCTACGCTTAGCGAAGCTATAAACTGGCTAGCCCTAGTGTAGAAACTAGATGAGATAAATTTCGGTTAACTTATTTGCTCCTCACTTTCATAATGGGGATCTGGTAATATATTGAATAGTTCAGACCAACGTTCAAGCGGTTATCGCCATTTCCAAAACCTGGATATGCATAACCATAGTTAATTGCTTTGGTCGAAAATAAGCGGAATCGCAAGCGTGCAGAAAAACCAATAAAGATTGATTTTGTAATTTCGGCCTTTAAACCGGAAACAAACTCAAGCCAATGGGTATGGATCATTTTTGAAGAGTAATCGCCGGATACGTTGCCCCAAAACTTGTCTTCGATAGTGAAGGAATTAACTTGCTGTTCCATTATGGCCATTCCGTAGCGAAATCCTATAAAAAACATATCGTGATATTGTGGAGCATCATGCTTCATCACATTTTTATCGTAACCTGCCCTTACGTAAAAACCGTTCGAAGTATAATCGATGTAATTATTGGTAAGTGAAACATTTTCAAAGCCAACCTCGCCAGTCAGGAAAAGACGGGACTTCCATTCAGTGTCAATAGAAAATTCAATGGCTTTTCTTCCCTTTTGGGTGTAAGGCAAAAGAAACCGGGATACATCACATCCCAGCCGTATACCACGCGTCCAAACGGCAGGTTTGGTCTTAACCGCAGAAGTATCCGTTTGCCCCGAAGCATTAAGGCTGAACAGCCCCAGCAGTAGCAGGACGTAAAAATATTTTAATATGCTCCTCATCCAAATCAGTTACAACACGGTTATTAATAAAAATAGAATCGATCTGAGTATTAGTAGATATCAGTGTATCAATAAAAAAATCGGTCCTGAAACCACACTCATAATTAATAAACACTTGCGAACGCCTGTATTTAACTCTATAATAGTCGAAAGGATTGCTGCTCTTATATCCAAGTTTAATGGCAATCACAGAGCTATCTGCTAATTGCGAAAGAGGCAGTGTAAGCATTTTTACATTCGCAGAGTCGACCCATAGGGTTTCCGACCCATTCACCGCATTGAATGCGTAGCCTGCCAATGTCGAATCCTTAACCACAACTTTATTATCGGCCATAGTACGGCTGTATACGCCTATTTTTAAATAGGTAGCACGGTTCTCATTGCACATTTTTTCGGTATTGCAAGAGAACAGTATACCTGCAAAGGCTATAGACAACAAAATCCGGCTTAGGCACGATAGCATAATAGAGTACTGTTTATAAATGCGGTGTAAAATTAAGAGGTTTTTTGAATTCCACCGCTCTGTTTGATGATTATTCTACATAAAGCACCAAACCCTTTAAATATTCACCTTCGGGATGATATATATTTACAGGATGATCGGCAGGTTGCGATAACTGATGCAGAATGCGTACCGGACGCTTTGCAATAGCAGCAGCAGAGAAAATTGTTTCGCGGAAATGTACTTTGCTAACAACCTGCGAACAGGAGAAGGTAAACAAAATACCGCCAGGCTTTATTTTTGAAATGGTACGTGCATTCAATTTCTTGTAACCCTGTAATGCATTTTGAAGCACGTTATTGTGCTTTGCAAAAGCCGGCGGATCAAGAATAATCAAATCGTACTTATTATCAATTCCGCTTAAATATTCGAAAGCATCTACTGCAAAGGCTTCGTGCGAAGGATTGTCGAAGTTTAGAGCCACATTCCTATTGGTAAGTTCTATGGCTTTCTCCGAACTATCTACCGAATGTACCAAATTAGCCCCGCCCCTAAGTGCATACACCGAAAACCCTCCGGTATAGCCGAAGACATTCAATACTGAGCGATCCTTGGCGTATTGTTCAACCAGCTTGCGGTTTTCGCGCTGATCGACAAAGAAACCGGTCTTCTGGCCTTCCACCCAATCCACAAGAAACTTATTCCCGTATTCCATTACAGGCGTAGGTTCTGCGTTTCCGTAAATATATCCGTTCTCTGCCTTTACTTTGGCCTTAAATGGAAGGGTTCCTTCGCTCTTATCGTAAATAGCTGTAATTCGGTTTCCCATTACTTCAAGCAAAGCACGTACAATATCATCCTTAACCAGGAACATGCCTACAGTATGAAACTGAAGCACGGCTGTTTGGTCGTAAATATCAATAATTAACCCGGGAAATCCGTCGCCTTCGCCATGAATAAGCCGATACACATTGGTAAGTTTATTATCGACAAGGTTCAGGCTCTTTCGCAGCGCGTAGGCATTTTGTATTCGTTGTTTCCAAAAGCTATAATCGACATTTACATCGCTAAAGGTAACAATACGAACAGCTATAGAGCCTATCTGGTACTGACCAATAGCTAGAAACTCGTTTTTACTGGAAAAAACTCTTACCAGTTCGCCTTCAGTGAGGTTTCCTTCAATGTTTTTAATGGCTCCGGAAAATATCCAGGGATGAAAACGAAGAATAGACGGCTCTTTACCAGGCTTAAGTGTTATTTTATGCATTATTTGTATAGTTCAGGAAATAAAAATTGTTTTAACCGGCCATTACAGCAGTGTTCGGGATGTTATTGTTTAACTCTACATATATTTTCAAGGCTGCCCAGGCGTCGGTTGCGGCATAAATCAGCTGGGGCTGAGTAAGAGAGTCCACTTCCCAGTTCGATAATTGCTGCGATTTAGATATACGATGCTTTAGAACAATGCCAGCCAGTTTCGAAAGTCCAAAATTTTCAATTCCAAATTGTTTTACAAACACCTGTAAGTCAACGAAACCAGCTTCTTTGAAAAAACTAACACGTTTCAGATGCCGAATATCGTCGTGTATGGCTGCCCCAACTTTGATTATGCCGGGAGCTGAAAGCACCTGTTCAATGAGTATATCAGGGATTCCAATTTTTTTTATTTTAAAAATAAAGGCATCGGAATGGGTAGATAATTGCAATATCGCCACCCGGTTTGTCTTTCCTTTGGAAAATGAAGGCTTGGTTTCGGTATCGAATCCTAATATTGGTTCGGATGACAATATGCTCACGGCTTCAGTTACAGCTTGTAATGTATCGACTACATGGATGGTGCCTGTAAACTGAAGAACGGGTAAGTCGCGTAAATCTTCTTTAGTAATACTTGATAAAAACATCAGTTTCCCTCTTCATTCAATAACTCTTCCATATCCTCAGAGTCGTCGTCATCCTCATCTGAATCCTCTTCATCGTCGGCTGCAGGGCTTTCATATACTTCTTCGCCCAGTGGATCGGAGAATAATGAAGCATCTTTTTTCATGTAGCGTATCACGTGGATAGCTTTTAGCACATTAAGCAGTTTTATTCCCCAGTATTTATCATAGTTGTTCAACAATTCAATTACCGAATCGTTGATGCTTTCGAAGGTTCCTTCGGCATACCATTGGCAGAAGTCGGTAAAATCCTGGTAAATATCAGCTAAATCCTCAGAAATGCTGGCTTTAAAGATCACACGTACCGAAGGACGATTGGGATCAATAATTTCCTGATATTCATCTTTTTTACCAAGGACTTCTTTAATCCCGTTTCTCACCTTATTGTATTGTCTTTCGGTAAGAAAATGCTTGGGTTCGTTTTCGTATTTAGTTTGAAAACGGGTTATCATAAATACCTTTTGATACACAGCCATTAATGAAACCGAGACCTGATCGAGCAATTCGTGCAAGGAAACTTTTTCGGCCTTTTCAATTATCTTACAATATTCGCTACAAAGCCTGAATAAATCGATTGCTTCGTCTTTTTTTGAAGATTTCTTTTCCATAATGTAAAATCTGAAATATTACTGCAAAAGTAATATACAATTTCGTGAAAAAAAGTGTGAATTAAAAGGTATTTCACTTTTTTAGGTCAATCAAATCGTCATTCAGGTAATAAAGAAGGTCGTTATCCAACAACCAGCGTATGCATTTAACCACTTTATCTTCGCTAAAAGCTATGCGATTGGCGAGGTTTTGCAAAGGCAAAGCTCCTTCTTCCGAAATAATCTTCGAAATCGTATCGCAAATTTGTATGAATTCAAAATTTTTAATACCTGCGTCGGTTTTCTTTATGCAAACGTCGCAACTTCCACAGAGTGGTGCGTTAGTCTGTCCGAAAAAGCCCAGTAGTAGCTGGCTCCGGCATGTATCGTTCGAAAAGGCATAGTTGATTACCTCGGTTATTCTTTCTCCATAGTTTTCGCGCAGCTTCCTGTAACGATCGGGCGCAATATACAGGGTTTTATCATCAAGACGCTCCTCGGTATAAGTGATAAGCGGGGTATGCTTATGGGGTATATAACTAATGATCTTATGCGTACTAAGTTTGGAGAGAAACTGAAATATGACATCGGGGCTCACTTTGGCACGCCGTGCCAGCACCTGCTCATCAACAGATACATAATCGGTGAATATACCGGTATATGAGCGCAGCAAAAGCTTAATAAACCCATCGAACGCAGCATTGGCCACCTGAAATTTGTAAAGGTCGTCGCGGTTTACAATGAAATGCACCTTTGAAGGATTGTTCACATCTTCGTTATATTCGATGTATCCCTCTCTTTGCAAGGTTCTCAAACTATTATAAGCCGTAATAACCTGAAATTTGTAAGTAGATACAAAATCGTTAAAATTGAAATCGTACACCAAATCCTTACCTCCGCCCACAGGAACTCTGAGGAAGTTGCCCAATGCCTGATACACACCTTTGATTGTTGGAATCTCAGGGAAATTCTGGTCGACGGAATTCTCAAGTTTGATTCTATCCGATTTATCGCACAATAAAATGGCAAATGCTTTTTTCTCATCTCTGCCAGCCCTTCCTGCTTCCTGAAAATAGGACTCTACTGAATCGGCAGGTTCGATATGCACTACAACCCGGACATCGGGTTTATCGATACCCATGCCAAATGCGTTGGTTGCAACCATAATGCGCGTAAAATCGCTCTTCCACTCGTCCTGGCGGGCAGCTCGCTCTTTATCGGTAAGTCCGGCGTGATAATAGTTTGCTGAGATACCTTGTTTCTTCAGGAATAGTGCAATTTCTTTTGCCTTACGTCGATTTCGCACATAGACAATTCCGGAACCCTCAACATTGGCGAAAATCCGCAAAAGCTGGTTCATCTTGTCGTCGGTTTGCCGCACAATATAAGCCAGGTTTGTCCGCTCAAAGCTTTTACTAAGTTTATTCGGCTCTGCGAACCGCAGATGCTGCATTATATCGTCGCATACAACGGGCTTTGCAGTAGCAGTAAGTGCCAAAACAGGAACACCGGGCAAGAGATCCCGTAAATCGGCAATCTTCAAGTAAGAAGGTCGAAAATCATAACCCCACTGGGATATACAGTGTGCCTCATCCACAGCAATAAGGTTCACCTTCATCTTCTGAACACGAACCTTGAAAATCTCAGTTGCAAGGCGTTCCGGAGAAACATACAAAAACTTATAGCCACCAAACAAGCAGTTATTGAGCGCAATATCAATTTCGTCGCGCGTCATTCCCGAATGGATAGAAATCGCCTTAATTTCTTTCTTCAGCAGATTCTCCACCTGATCTTTCATTAGAGAAATAAGCGGGGTAACTACCAGGCAAATACCTTCCTGAGCCAATGCCGGAACCTGGAAAGTCAACGATTTTCCGCCACCGGTAGGCATAAGTGCAAGGGTATCCTTCCCCGACAGTACCGACTGAATAACCTCCTCCTGTAACGGCCTGAATTTGAAATATCCCCAGTATTGGTTTAATATTTTATAAATATCGTACTCCAACTGAATTCTGTTTTCTTAAAAATTCCTAAAAAATAAAAAATAACCGGCCAATAAGCGTATTTTTTGTAATTTGGCAGCATTTAAATTTACTATAATATTTTATAATAGATGCCGATTTTAAAACTCGAAAACTGGCACCACTTATTTTAAAGATATTTAGCATATTAAGGATTAGGAATAATGAGGTTTTTACTATTTATCCCCATTTTACTTTTTACGATAAGCAGTGTTTTTGCTCAATATTCGCCAAACGATATTTTGCTAAGTATCGGTAGTCAAAAGGTAACTGCCGGCGAGTTTTTGCAAACTTACACAAAAAATAATCAGACCGAATCCCCATCAGGCGAAACCGTCGAAAATTATTTTGAACTTTATACCAAATTTAAACTGAAAGTAGTTGCAGCCCTTGACGCTAAACTGGATACGCTCTCAACTTTCAAAAACGAATTCCATGGGTACCGCAATCAGCTTGCGAAGAACTACCTTACCGATACCGAAACGCTCGATAAATTAATAAAAGAAGCTTATTTCAGAACTGCTACCGAAGTAAATGCAAGTCATTTTATGGTTGCTTTGCCCGAAAATGCCGCTCCATCCGATACGTTGGCTGCCTATGAAAAGATAATGGCTATACGCAAGCGCTCACTAAATAATGAATCGTTCGAAAAACTAGCCCAGGAGATATCCGAAGACCCATCGGCCAAAACCAACAAAGGAAATTTAGGCTATTTTAAAGCCTTGCGATTACCTTATGCATTCGAATGCGCAGCTTACAATACGCCCATTGGTCAAATATCCCAGCCCGTGCGCACCCGCTTTGGATATCATCTTATAAAAGTCAACAACAAACGCACCTCGTCCGGCGAAATAAAGGTTGCGCATATTATGATTGTTGCTCCAGCCAATGCCCCCGACAGCACAAAGAAAGAAGCCGAAAAAAGGATTTACGCCATCGGAGAACAGCTCAACAGTGGAAAAAGCTTCGATACGCTGGCTATCACATTATCGGAAGACCGCTATTCGGCTCGTAACGGAGGCGAACTGCCCTGGTTTGGCGCAGGAGAAATGGTCCCCGAATTCGAAGAAGCTGCTTTTGGCCTGAGCCATAATGGAGAAATTTCCAAACCCATAAAAACCAATTATGGCTGGCACATCATTCGCCTGCTCGATAAAAAACCTGTACCAACCTTCGAATCCATTCAGAACGATCTTAAAGCCAAGGTCCTTCAAAGCGACCGAATGGCTGTTGTAGAAAAAGCATTTGTTTCGAAACTCAAAAAAAAGAACAAATGGAATGTTAACAGGAACAACCTGGCTCATCTGACTTCATCTGATACCCTGGTTATACCATCCGCCAAGCCACTAACATTGCTTACCATAGAAGATAAAACATATACGTCCTCCGATTTTGCCAAATATTTAGCTCCGTACAACAAGCCAGCCGCTAAAGAACAGCTAAAACCATTTGTTGAAGACAGGTTCAACGATTTTGTGGACAAATCGATGATCGAATACGAAGATCATAAACTGGAGGCAAAAAATCCCGAGTTTAGTCAAACCGTCCGTGAATACTTTGACGGATTACTTCTTTTCGAAATTATGGAACGGGAAGTTTGGTCAAAAGCATCAAAAGACAGTGCAGGGCTCAAAAATTATTTTGCATCTAAAAAAGAAAAATACAACAACCCTGTACCTCAAAAGCTTGAAGATATAAGGGGTTTAGTTATATCCGATTATCAACAATTCCTGGAAGACAAATGGATAGCCGAACTAAAAAAGAAATACAGAGTTACGGTTAATACAAAACTTTTGAATAAAATTGCATCCAAATATAAAACCAATAAATTATGAAAGGAAACCTGACAATACTGACAGTTTTTGGTGCAGTCCTTTTACTTTTGTGGAATTGCAAAGGTGGAAGCAAACCTGTTGTGAACAATGTTGCTGTTGCCAAGGTTTACGATAAATATTTGTATACTAAAGATATTCAACATATTTTCCCGAAAAATGTGACCAAACAGGATAGTATTGAATTGGCCCAATCCTACATAAATACATGGATTAAGAACCAGTTAATACTTCGCAAAGCCGAAATGAACCTGAGTCCCGAAGAATTGGATATTCAGGAGCAGCTCGACAACTACCGTTCTTCGCTTTTGATCTATAAATACGAGGAACAGATGGTAAAACAGAAAACTGATACCACCTTCACCGAAGAGGAATTGAAAAAATACTACGACGAAAATACACCAAACTTCGTACTCGACGAAAGCCTTGTAAAAGCCTTATATTTGAAAATACCGAAGACTGCGCCCGATATCGAAAATGTAAAAACCTGGTACAAATCCAACAATAAGGAAGACATTAAAAAACTCGACAGCTATTGTTACAATTATGCCACCAAATATGATTATTTCGAAAATCAATGGGTTAGTTTTTCGCTAATCAAAAGAGAACTTCCAAAAAATATTGACGACGAAACGGAATATTTGAAAAACAATAATTTTATAGAATTGGAAGACGCCGGCTTTTACTATCTGGTTTATATAAAAGACAAGAATCTGGCGGGTTCGTTGGCCCCATATGCTTTTACAAAGGGGAAAATAAAAGATATCCTTCTGAATAAGCGGAAAGTAAAGTTTTTATCCGACCTGGAAACAAACATTTTTAACGATGCACAAGATCATAACTCCTTTGAAATATACAACATTGAAAAAAAATAACATGAAGATTAACCGATTTTTTAGCGCATTTGTAATAACATTCATTTTAGCCGCTCAACTCGTAAGCGGACAATCATTTGTTCTCGACGAAGTGGTTGCTGTTGTGGGAAATAAAGCCATTAAACAATCCGATATTGAAATGGAATACAATGAACTGAGGCGAAGCAATTACCCTATCGACGATAACACCAAATGCCTTATATTCGAGAATCAGCTTAAGCAAAAAATGTTGTACAACCAAGCTTTATTAGACAGTTTAACTGTTTCGGAAGCCCAGATTGAAGCAGAACTAACCCAAAACCTCAATAAAAATATAACAATAATAGGCTCTGTAGATAAACTCGAAAAATACTACAACAAAAGCATACAGGAAATCAAAGAAGACTTGCGGACTTCGATGCAAGAAATGCAACTTGCCCGCCAGATGCAGGATAAAGCCTTAGAAAACATTTCGATAACACCTGCTGAAGTTAAGAATTTTTATAAGTCGGTTCCTAAGGATAGCCTCCCATTTGTAAAAGCACAGATTGAGATTGCACAGATTGCAGCTTATCCGCCATATACCGAACAAGCCGTTCTGGAAGTTAAGGACCGTCTGCTTGAGTATCGTAAACGTATCATGAACGGCGAGAAATTTGAAGTAATTGCACGGTTG
Source organism: Bacteroidales bacterium (assembly GCA_036261135.1). GTDB lineage: Bacteria > Bacteroidota > Bacteroidia > Bacteroidales > JAAUTT01 > JAAUTT01. The sequence continues at coordinate 32,936 of DATALJ010000298.1, read as the reverse complement.
TACTCCGAAGATCCCGGAACTGCTCCCAAAGGCGGCGAATATGGCTTATCTACAAGAAGCGAACTCGATCCGGAATTCGGGAAAGCTGCATTTTCCCTGAAAAAGCCTGGCGAAATATCCCGTATTGTAGAATCCCAGTTTGGTTTTCACTTAATTCAGTTACTCGAACGCCGCGGTGACAGGATAAACTTCAGGCACATACTTGTTAGACCCAAAGTAGACCCCGAGATTGCCGGTAAAGTAAAAACTACACTCGACAGTATCGCCAATCTTATTCGCAACGATTCTATAAGCTTCGAAAAGGCAGTAAAAAGATTTTCGATGGACATTGATACCCGCTTTAATAATGGGCTATTGTTGAATCAGAACAATGGAGGTAACCGTTTTGAATTAGAACAGTTGGCTTCTGTTGATTACTATTATGTAAAAAAAATGAAAACCGGTGATATCTCCGAACCTTATGAATCGAGAGACTCTAAAGGTAGGATTATGTATAAGATCATAACAATTAAAAACCAGATTCCTGCACACCGCGCCAATATGGAACTGGACTATAATACGCTGGAACAAATGGCTCTCAATAAAAAACGTCTGGCTGTTTTAGAAGACTGGTTTGCTAATAAAAAGAAATCGACTTTTATCCATATTAGCGACAAGTATAAAACATGCGACTTTATTACAAACGGATGGTTTAAATAATAAAATGATATACAAGTATTTAAAAGTTATAATTGTATTTCTGGTTAGCTTTGGTAGTTCATTGTCTTTATTCTCTCAGAAAGAAAGAATAATCGACAATAGGTCGGACTACATTATCTACGATCAAAAGAAGGGACCCAATGTAAAAAAACTCATGGGCAACGTAGCTTTCCAGGACTCAACTACCACCATGTTCTGCGATAGCGCATACTTTTATGATAATAAAGATATTGACGCATATGGAAATGTGCGCATTTATCCTGACAAGGGCAACACCAAACTTACCGGAAAAGTGTTGCATTACAAATTCGAAACACGAATAGCAGACATACAAGAGGATGTAGTGCTGGTTGACGAAAAGGCAACACTCAGGACTGCTGCCATTTATTACGATATGAATACAAGTGTTGGCTATTATCCGAACAAAGGCGTAATTACCAGCGAAAAAAATGTAATTGTGAGCAAATCCGGCTCATACAATAAAAATCTGAGAACCTTCTTTTTTAAGGACAGCGTAACGGTAACCAATCCATCGTATCTGATTGAGACAGATACCATGAATTATGTAACCTACAGCAAAGTTGTAGAATTTCAAGGACCAACGTTAATCACCAGCAAGGAAGATTCAATTTATTGTGAAAAAGGCTGGTACGATACAAATACCGACATTTCCTCTTTCCGTAAAAATGCATGGTTAAAAGGAGATGGTAAAATTATTAAAGGCGATACCCTGTATTACGAAAAAAGAATTGGACTTGGCAAGGGCTTCGGGAATGTTGAAGTGTGGGATACCACTCAAAATGTGATCATTCGCGGTAATTTAGCTACCGTAAACCGGAAAAACCAAACAGCGATAGTAACCAAGCGGGCATTACTCATCCAGGTAGATAAGAAAGATTCGCTGTTCATGCACGCCGACACCATTCGTACCGGTATATTTACCGAATTGAGAAAGGATTCGTCGGCAGTGGATACATTCAAATTCGCACGCGCCTACCACCATGTTAAATTCTTCCGACCCGATCTTCAGGGGAAATGCGACTCCATGCACTATTCGTTCCGCGATTCTACCATGGAATTCATTGGTACGCCTGTGTTATGGACTGAGAAAACCCAGCTTACAGCGCATTACATCAAAGCATACATCAAAAACCAAAGAATCGATAAAATGGACATGAACAATATGGCCTTTATTGTTTCTCAGGTAGATACGGCACATTTCGACCAGATTAAAGGCCGAAATATGACTGCATTCTTCAATAATAATGAGCTTTACAAGATGATCGTTAAAGGAAATGGTCAATCCATCTATTTTCCTTTAGATAGAGGCGAAATTCAGGGAACCGACAAAAACGAAAGCTCCGATATTGTGATCTACTTTAAAAACAGGACACTTGACCGTATAACCTATATTAACTCTGTAAATGGGGTAATGTACCCACCCGACGAACTCTCAGGGGCGGACCTTTTTCTTAAAGATTTTAAATGGCACGCCGATAAACGTCCGCATAAATGGACCGATATCTTTAACTGGTAACATATAGAAAAAGGCGTCCTGAATCAGGACGCCTTTTTTAATGCCAAATCTCTACTGTAAAATCGGCCATATACATTTTATCCACTATATGAAAGTACCGCTTTGGCAACAAACAGTTATAGTTTAGACTATCTGTAATTAATATTCTTCTTCATTAAAGAAGAAGTCGTCCTTACTTGGATAGTCAGGCCAAATATCTTCAATACTTTCGTAGATTTCGCCTTCATCTTCAATCTCCTGGAGATTTTCGATGACTTCCATGGGTGCCCCTGAACGAATTGCAAAGTCAATTAATTCTTCCTTGGTTGCTGGCCAAGGCGCGTCTTCCAGTTTTGAGGCAAGTTCCAAAGTCCAATACATGGGGCTAACTTTTTAATTATTAATAATTTATAATTTATATTGCAAGCCTGAAATTATAAATTTTTTTTTAATTTACAACCTCGGACGCCATCGAATTTCATCAATGTTGAAATCTTTTAAAATTTTTCGCGACAATGTAAATAAATAATCCGACAACCGGTTCAAATATTGTATCACATGCTCAGGTACATACATATTTTCGGCCAGATGGGTAACAATACGTTCGGCACGTCGACAAACTGTACGGGCAATATGACAATGCGAAGCAATAACATGCCCACCGGGAAGAATAAATACCCGCAATGGCTCCAGCTCCTTATCATATGCATCTATTAATTGTTCAAGAAATTCAATATCCTCGGGGATAATCTCAGGAATTTTCACTTCACAGTCTTCGCAATCAGCGGCAAGTATAGAGGCACAAGTCATAAGCCTATCCTGAATCTCAAGCATTACCGTTTTCAGTCCCGACTCAGTGAATTCGTCATTTAACAACCCAATATAAGCCATTAGTTCATCAATGGTTCCGTAAGCTTCAATCCGCTGGTGGTGCTTGGGAACCCGCGTTCCACCAATAAGAGAGGTTTTCCCCTTATCGCCGGTTTTGGTATATATCTTCATATCATTATTTTAAAATACTAGAGAACAGAATTAGACAGAATTAGTTTATTGATATAAAAAGAATGGTAATCTTTTCTATAACCGCAAGAAAAGAAAGCCAAAAATACATTTTTCCAAACTACACTACAAGAATTAATAACAAATCCTGAAATGCTGCTTACAATCGAGTGGTTCAAAGAAAACGATGCCTACCGAAAACAAGTCGATCGAGGTTTTAACTGCCTCGTGTTTCCTTATTTCGCTCCAGGCCTCGTACATGCCCTGCGACCAACGAATATCATCGAACACCACAATTGATCCGGGCTTGGCATATGGCAAAAAAACCTGAAAATACTTTAATGTAGCTTCTTTCATATGGTTTCCATCAATAAAAAGCAGGTCGCATCCATCGTTTTTCTTTAACCATTCAGGCAAAGCCTCATCGAAAGTGTCATTTACGAGATGAACATTTGTAAACCCAAGTTGACTAATGTTTCTGGCCGCAAGCTCATGTAGCTCCCTGCTTCCTTCAATGGAAATGATATGAGATTCTGCGTCTGAATCAGCCATATACATAGATCCAAAACCAAGCGAAGTTCCTAATTCAATTATGGTATGGGGTTTATAAAGCTCCACTATATTAAGCAGGAGTAATCCCTTCTTTGACCCTGTTGATGAATAACGCGCTACATCACATATTTGCCTTATGGATGTTCCTTTCTTAGAACCTGCGCCATAATGGCCGGTATCAATGATTCTTTTATCCGTCAGCATTTTCTTCCTTAAAGCTGGAATGCCATTACTTACTTTTCGAGACGTATTTATAATTACCTGATGTAAAAACACATTGGTAAACGCCGCTTTCCGCAGAAGCGCAAAGTGAACAGGCCATATTATCTGCCATCCCAGGAATTGAAATATCTGTCGAAAAAGAAACCAGTTCATACCACAAAATTTTCTAAATAAGAAGTTGGCAAAGTTTACTATTTTTGGCTTCAGGTACAAAACAAATGATCCCGATTTTACAACAGGATATAAAATTTCTGACCGGCGTTGGCCCCAAACGTGCCGAATTACTCAATAAAGAAATTCAGGTATACACGTATGGCGATATGTTACGGTATTATCCGTATAAGTATATTGACAGATCTCGCGTATATGCAATCCGCGAGATTGATGTATCGGCTGCATACATCCAGATACGAGGTAAAATAACAGGTATATCTATTGAAGGCAAGAAACCGGGCGAAAGACTTGTTGCCAAATTCACCGATGGCACAGGTGTGGTGAGTCTCGTATTTTTCAAAGGCATAAAATATATTCAAACCTCGTTAAAAACTGGAACCGAATACATCATACTCGGCAAGCCCAATCTGTTCAACGGACAAATTAATTTTGTCCATCCCGAGATAGAAGATGCAACAAAATACGACGCCCAACTCTCCTACTCGCTACAGCCATTCTACAACACAACCGAAAAGCTGAAAAACAACTTTCTTACTTCTAAAGCGATACAAAAGTTTATGGCTGGCTTGTGGCAAGCCGTAGATGGAAAGATAGCCGACTCTTTGCCTCAGTATCTCCTGCAAAGGGCTAATCTGTTATCGCTGAACGAAGCGCTGCTTAACATCCACTTTCCACAGAGCCACGATTTGCTCAAACGCGCACAATTCAGGTTAAAATTCGAAGAACTTTTCTTTATTCAGCTGGAGATACTGATGCAGAAGACGTTCCGTTTAAGCCATATCAACGGATCTGTATTCCAAACCTCCGGCGAATACCTGAATACCTTTTATAAGGAACGACTTCCATTTCCGCTAACCGAGGCCCAGAAAAAGGTATTGCGCGAAATACGCCGCGACCTCGGCTCAGGAAAACAAATGAACCGCCTGCTTCAGGGCGATGTGGGTAGTGGTAAAACACTGGTAGCCCTAATGACCATGCTTATTGCCATTGCCAATGGCTACCAGAGCTGCCTTATGGTACCTACCGAAATTCTGGCCATTCAGCATTTCAGGAGTATCAGCAAAATGCTGGGAGATATCGGCGTAACCATAGAACTGCTCACCGGTTCAACACCCAAAAAAAAGCGACCTGGCATTCACGAACGGCTACGCAGCGGAGAACTACATATACTTGTTGGTACCCATGCCTTGCTGGAAGACGAAGTTCAGTTCCACAACCTGGGCCTCGTAATCATCGACGAGCAACACCGATTTGGCGTGGCACAGCGCGCAAAGCTATGGCAAAAGAACGTACACCCTCCTCATATACTGGTAATGACCGCCACACCTATACCCCGAACACTTGCCATGACGCTTTATGGCGACTTGGACGTATCGGTAATAGACGAACTGCCCCCTGGACGCAAACCTATTAAAACAATTCATTATTACGACAACCAACGCCTGGCCATGTTTGGCTTTATAAAAAAACAGATTGAAGCCGGTCGTCAGGTATATATTGTATACCCACTGATCAAAGAATCGGAAAACCTCGATTTGAAGTACCTCGAAGATGGGTATGAAGCCATTTCGAGGGCCTTCCCGCCCCCGGAGTACATCATCAGCGTGGTTCACGGGCAATTAAAGAACGAAGACAAAGAATATTCCATGCGGCTCTTTGCCGAAGGTAAAGCCCAGATTATGGTAGCCACAACAGTTATCGAAGTGGGTGTAGATGTTCCCAATGCATCGGTTATGGTTATCGAAAGTGCCGAACGTTTTGGTTTATCGCAGTTGCATCAATTACGTGGTCGTGTAGGGCGAGGCGCAGAGCAGTCTTTCTGCATACTCATGACATCGTACAAACTTTCCGCGGAGGCCCGAAAGAGAATTCATGCCATGGTATCTACCAATGATGGCTTCGAACTGGCCGAACTCGATTTAAAACTTCGCGGGCCTGGCGATTTGGAAGGGACTCAGCAAAGCGGCGTGGCTTTCGACCTTAAAATTGCTAATCTGGCAAAGGATACACAAATATTACAATATGCCCGCGACATTGCTATTGAAGTACTTGATAAGGATCCTGAATTGAAATTTCAGGAGCACCAAATCTTGCATGCTTATCTTTCGAATAAAAAGGAAAAGGTTATTAATTGGGGGATGATAAGCTGAATTTTGACGGATGTTTTAATTTTGTTATAAAATTAACAATCCTAATGGTCGAAAAACTGTTGTTTTTTTAGGCGTAATATACTATTTATATGTAACTTATATAAACTATTTAAAATCTACCTAAATTAGCTTTCAGAGCTAAAAAATTGACCAAAAACAGCATTTGTAATGTCAACATCAATAAATTTGCACTCGTTTATCTTTATAATATGCAGACAGCAGATTGCATTACTCACGAAGGCGTTGTAGAAGAGATTAAATACCAATCCTTGATTGTAAGTATTGTCAAGAAGTCTGCTTGTTCGATGTGTCACGCGAAGGGAGCTTGCACATCACTAGACCAGTCGGATCAAAGAATAGAGATTAATAACTTCGACCCAGACTTAAAACCCGGCGACAGGGTTGTTCTTAAAATGCAAAAATCGATGGGACCAATGGCGGTATTCCTTGCTTACGGTTTGCCTTTCATTATGTTCTTCATTGGTTTAATTGTCATTTTTCAGGTAACACAAAGTGAAGCTTTTTCAGGCCTTGGTTCTTTGCTGATTATAGCAATTTACTATTTGGTACTGAAATTATTTCACAAGAGAGTTCAGTCGACTTTTCACTTTGAGGTTGAAAAGTATTATTAATCAAAATTTATCAGTATGACATTGGTTTATACTATTCTTGTATTATCATTACTAGGTTTACTATCAGCTGTAATTTTATATTTTGTAGCACAAAAGTTCAAAGTTTTTGAGGATCCGCGGATCGATACTGTTGCAGACGCTCTGCCTGGAGCCAACTGCGGAGGTTGCGGATTTGCCGGCTGTCGTAATTTTGCCGAAGCCCTTGTAAAAACTGAAGATTCGGGAAATATGCTTTGCCCTGTAGGCGGAAACACTATAATGACCGAAGTTTCCAAAATACTTGGCCGCGAAGCTAAAGCTGTTGAGCCCAAAGTCGCTGTAATACGCTGCAATGGAACACCCACACACCGGCCCAGAATTAACAAATACGACGGAGTAAAATCCTGTACTATCGAACATGCGCTGTATACCGGCGAAACCGGTTGTGCGTTTGGCTGCCTGGGACAGGGCGATTGTGTTCCTGTGTGTAAGTTCGACGCCATTCATATGAATCCAGAAACAGGGTTACCCGAAGTAGACGACGAGAAATGCACGTCCTGCGGAGCTTGCGTTAAAGCCTGTCCCCGTCACGTTATCGAACTACGTAAGAAAAGTCCCAAGGATAGGAAGATATATGTTTCGTGTATCAACGAAGACAAAGGTGCATCTGCTAAGAAATATTGCTCGGTAGCCTGCATCGGTTGTGGAAAATGTGTTAAAGTTTGCCCGCACGAAGCCATTACTCTGCAGAACAACCTTGCATTTATCGATTCTGCAAAGTGTAAGCTTTGCCGCAAATGCGTTTCGGAATGCCCTACCAGTGCCATTCTCGAAATAAATTTCCCGGCGCGCAAATCGGCTGCTGAAACTAAACTCGAAGATGCGGTCATTTCATAAATCAAATAATAGTTGTATTCATTATAAACAAAGGAGGAAGTCGTGCTAAAAACATTTCCTAAAGGAGGTGTTCATCCTGAAGAAAACAAATTCTCGGCTGGAAAACCTATAGAAACACTGCCGGTTCCGAAAATTGCATCGATACCTGTAGCCCAACATCTGGGCGCGCCGGCTGTACCCATTGTAAAGCCAGGAGATAAGGTTAAAGTAGGCCAGCTTATTGCCAAAAGCGAAGGCTTTATCTCTGCAAATATCCACTCTTCCGTTTCCGGAACGGTTAAAAAGATTGAGCAGATACCCGATGCCAGTGGGTACAAGAAAGTAGCCATCATTATTGAGGTTGAAGGTGATGAATGGATAGAGGATATAGACAGGAGCGAAAACATTGTTTCTGAAATCACCCATTCAAAAGAAGAAATTATTCAAAAAATTGCCGATGCAGGTATCGTTGGGCTGGGAGGAGCAACATTCCCAACCCATGTAAAACTAAATATTCCTAAGGGTAAGAAAGCTGAACTGATTATTATCAATGCCGTTGAATGTGAGCCATACCTTACATGCGACCACCAGCTTATGCTCGAAAAAGGGGAAGAAATTATAACCGGTGTAAGGCTTTTGATGAAAGCATTGGATGTTAACAGAGCCATTATTGGCATTGAAAATAATAAACCCGATGCAATAGAAAACCTTCAAAAAATAGCATCCCAATACCAAGGCATAGAAGTACAGGCATTAGAGGTCAAATATCCACAGGGTGGCGAAAAGCAGCTGGTTAAAGCGCTGATCAATCGGGAAGTTCCTTCGGGAGGTATACCTATAGACGTTGGAATAGTTGCATTTAACATCGGAAGTGTATATGCAACCTATGAAGCCATTCAGAAAAGTAAACCTCTTTTTGAAAGAGTACTTACTGTAACTGGAAAATCGGTTAGATATCCTGCCAATTACAAGGTTCGCATAGGAACACCAATATCCGAGGTTATAAATGCCACTGGGGGTATGCCTGAGGATACAGGGAAAATTATAAATGGCGGTCCAATGATGGGTAAAGCTATAAACAACGTTGATATTCCTGTTATTAAGGGCTCTTCCGGTATTCTCCTAATCCAGGAAGATGAAGCTGCCAGAAAACCAGTCAATGCTTGTATCCGCTGTGGAAAATGTATTGCAGCTTGTCCGCAAGGTCTGGAGCCATATCTTTTGATGGCATTAGCCGAACGATCTATTTTTGACAGGCTGGAGAAATCAGGAATTACCGACTGTATGGAATGCGGTTCCTGCAGTTATACGTGCCCTGCAAACAGGCCCATACTCGATTACATACGATTTGGAAAAACCTCAGTAATAAAAATAATTAGATCCAGAAAAAAATGAATATGCTAAACGTCTCCCCTTCGCCCCACGTGCATGGCAAGCAATCGGTAGAGTCCATCATGTATGGCGTTATCATAGCTTTACTTCCGGCCCTGGCAGTATCAGTATACTTCTTTGGGTGGGATGCGCTTAGGGTAACACTGGTAGCAGTTGCTTCATGTGTATTTTTCGAAGCTGTCATTCAAAAATATATGCTTAAAGGCGAACGTACAATAGGCGATGGTTCTGCGATAATTACAGGCATGTTACTTGCTTTTAATATTCCCAGTAGCTTGCCCTCGTGGATGCTTATAATTGGAAGCCTTGTTGCCATTGGTATTGCAAAAATGTCCTTTGGCGGCTTAGGCAATAATCCCTTTAACCCGGCACTGATTGGTCGTGTATTCCTGCTGATTTCCTTTCCGGTAGATATGACCAGCTGGCCTGTAAACAGGCTGCACGCCGTTGCCGACGCTGTTACAGGCGCTACACCATTAGGAATTATCAAAGAAGGAATTAAGAATGGTCAGCCTATTATGGACATTATGAAGGATATTCCTTCCAATCTTCAGCTTTTTGTAGGAAACGTAGGCGGATCAATTGGAGAAATATCGGCATTGGCTATTATTGTTGGTGGCCTCATTCTTATATTACGTAAAATCATCACCTGGCATATACCTGTTTCGTACTTATTAACCGTATTCGCATTTACAGGTATTCTGTGGTTAATAAACCCAGGAAAATACGCCGATCCCGTATTCCATTTGTTTGCAGGCGGCCTTATGCTTGGCGCTTTCTTTATGGCTACCGATATGGTTACATCTCCCATGAGCTACAAAGGTATGATTGTTTTTGGTATAGGCTGCGGCTTGCTTACAACACTTATACGTGTTTGGGGAGCTTATCCCGAGGGCGTTTCATTTGCTATACTTATTATGAATGCAGTAACACCCTTGATTAATCAATCGTTCAAACCTAAAAAATTCGGGGAGGTTAAAAATGGCTAAGAAACTCGAATCGACATTAAGAAACATGGCGCTAAGCCTCTTTATTATATGTGGCACCATGTCGGCAGCGCTGGGGTATGTGTACTCGCTTACCAAGGGCCCCATTGAGAATGCCGAAAAACAAAAAGTAAACAACGCAATAAAACTGGTAGTTCCTGAATTCGATAATGATCCCGGCAGCGAGGCTTATAAAGTTGACGATCTTGACTTTTTCCCGGCTAAGAAAAATGGGCAACTGGTTGCTGTTGCAATTAAAACATATAGTGACAATGGGTTCTCAGGACACATTTCGGTTATGGTAGGCATAAAACCTGACGGCTCAATATGCGGTACTTCTGTAATGCAACAAAAAGAAACCCCTGGTTTGGGCACCAAGATGAAAGAGCCTAAATTCCGGGATCAGTTCAATGGAAAAAATCCAGATCATTTCAAAATAAAAGTAAAAAAGGATGGCGGCGACGTAGATGCCATTACTGCAGCAACAATTAGTTCACGGGCCTTCTGCGATGCAGTAAACAGGGCTTACGAAGCTTTTAAAAAGAGTCCACAAGCTGGTATTTCTTCAACACAAAATAATTCAACTGCTCAAACAGAGGGAGGTGCGAAATGAGTAATATAAAACATCTGGTAAACGGCTTATGGAAAGAGAATCCGACCGTTGTATTGGTTTTAGGAACCTGTCCTACCCTTGCGGTTACCACCGAGGCATTCAACGGACTGGGTATGGGACTGGCAACAACGTTTGTTCTTTTCTTCTCTAATACGTTTATTGCGCTTTTGAAGAACCTAATTCCTGATAAAGTACGTATAGCCGGCTTTATTATCGTTATTGCATCCTTTGTTACTGTAGTGGACTTGGTTATGAAGGCTTATGTTCCCGGATTGTACGCTACACTAGGTATTTTTATTCCGCTAATCGTTGTAAACTGCATTTTACTTGGCCGCGCCGAAGCTTTTGCACAAAAAAACTCCGTTATACCTGCAATGCTCGACGGTTTAGGAATGGGCATTGGCTTCACACTTGCACTCACATTGATGGGAGGTTTTCGCGAAATGATTGGCAACGGATCCATCTTTGGTTTGAAATTTGTTAGTGAAAATACCAAAACCATTCTATTATTCATCATGCCTCCTGGCGCATTCTTTACTTTTGGCTATTTGATTGCCCTTACTAACCGCATAAAAAAACTATCTAAACAATAGGTATTATGGAATACATTCAAATTATCATACTCGCACTTTTCGTAAATAACGTTGTACTCGCGCAGTTTCTGGGAATTTGTCCATTTTTGGGTGTTTCAGGAAAGGTTTCTACCTCACTTGGCATGGGGGCTGCCGTAATATTTGTTATGGCTTTGGCAAACTTGGTAACCTATATGATCCAGTTTTTTGTGCTGGTTCCTCTTCATATCGAATTTATGCAAACCATAACCTTCATATTGGTTATTGCTGCGTTAGTTCAGATTGTTGAAATTGTTTTAAAGAAGGTGAGCCCTGCACTTTATCAGGCTTTGGGTATCTATCTTCCGCTCATAACCACAAATTGTGCAGTTCTGGGTATTGCGTTACTTGCCGTTCAAAAGAAATACGGAATGGTAGAAAGTGTTATTTATGCCAGCGCCACTGCTGTAGGCTTTACTATAGCTATGGTTCTTATGGCAGGGATTAGAGAACAGCTTGAACTTACAAATATACCGGAAGGAATGAAAGGATTCCCTCTCACACTGATCACAGCCGGCCTTCTTTCACTGGCTTTTATGGGATTTGCAGGTTTGGTTTAAAACGTCCATAAATTGCATTTTTTATACTATGTCATCACTAGAAATCAATGGGGAGCTAAAGTTATTAGACATCCATCCTACGCATGCCCCGGAAATATTTAATCTTATAAACACAAACCGTGCTCACTTTCGACAATGGTTACGGTTTGTTGATGATACCAAAACGCCAGAGGATACATTGGAATATATTAATTCCATGATGAACGGATGGGACAAGCCTTGCGGCGAAGTGTTATTCTCAATCTCTTACCAGAACCAGATTGTAGGAGTTATTGCCTTGAAAAAAACCGACTGGGTCGATCGTATTGTTGAAATTGGCTACTGGATCGATCCCATCTATCAGGGACATGGAATAATTTCCGAAAGTTGCAAAGCACTTATCAACTACGCATTTAAAGAGAAGGATGTTAATCGAATTGAGATAAAATGCGGTGTTGGAAACGATAAGAGCAGCCATATTCCACAGCGTCTGGGATTTGTTCTTGAAGGGATTGAGCGCGAAGGAGAGTTGATTAATGGGAAATTTATCGATATCAGTGTTTACAGCCTTCTAAAACACGATTGGATAGAAGATCAAAATAAACGTCTGGTAGAAAAATTTCATTTCAATCCCAATTAGTCTGTCGATTAGACATTTCATGGTTTATGTTCGTTAAGCCGTTGCAAAGCTTGGTCAGTTAAATCAACTATTCATAAAAAAATGTTGAAATTAATTGAAAAATATAGTACATTTCCTACGCGACTTAAACCATCAACCTAACCCCTATGATCAACAGATACATTAAAGAATTATTGAATGATCACAACCGGGTAATTGTGCCCGATCTTGGAGCTTTTCTATACAAAGGCGAATCCTCCAAAACTATGTATTTCAATGAATTCCTTAGGTTTAATGACGGATTATTATTGAATTATATAGCTGAGCAGACAAAAATGGATAAAATTGAGGCTGCAAAGCAAATAAAAGCCTATGTAGAAGAAACAAATAAGAACTTACAGGCAAAGAAGAAGGTTGTGATTGAAGGCATTGGTTATCTTTATCTGGACGAAAACGATAAAATACAACTTCAATCAGACATCATTCCAGAACCACAAACAGACGGACTTCAGGACAAATCCTCCTTTACTATAGAAGAAACAAAAGTACCAGAAACGATTGAGCCAATCTTCACATCTGAAAAGTATACAGATGAACCAAAATCAGAAGTTAAATCATCTGTATCGTTTGATTTTCCTGAAAACAAAAGAGACCAAACCTTACCCGAGGTAAAGAGCGATAAATCTGCATTCCAGGCGTCTTCCCGAACACAAGTAAAATCAGCTCCTTCTGCTTCAAGGAAAAAGAACACTGTTCCCCCTGCTAAAAATCGTACCTTCCTATGGATAGCTAGCATTGCTGTAATCATCATCATTTCGCTTCTGTATCTCTTTATTATAAAACCACTTTATCAAAACAATACAATCTCCAAAAAGGCTGGTATTTCCAATGCCAACCTTGATACTATCGTTAACGCCAATACTGTAGCCGATTCTACCAAGGATAATATTAAGTCAGTAACAAAAACAGCACCTATAGAAACTTCAAGGCACAAATACCGCCTCGTTGTGGGGTGCTTTGTACAGGAAAATAATGCCGATAAAGTTGTACAAAAACTCATAAATCAAGGATTTTCAGCCGAAAAATTTGCGAAAATAGAACAGATGTACTTTGTAAGTATTGCTTCATTTAGCAACAAAGCAAGCGCTGAAAAATATTTGCGTGAGCTAAAATCAAAGGGCCACAAAGAAGTCTGGATAAAATATTACTAAGCTGATAATATGTAAGTAGCCAAACCTTTTTTGTTGGGTATTGTTTACCAATTAAAACATTGCAATGAGTAAACCCCAACATTCCTGTGATTACGAGCGAAGTACAAGATACGTTGTTATACTTACAACAGTAACAATGATTGTAGAAACCATATATGGCTTAACTACGCATTCTATGGCGCTGTTGGCCGACGGAATACATATGGGATCGCATGTTTTGGCTATTGGATTAAGCTTGGTCGCATACATCGCCGTTCGCAAAATTGCCAAAGACGAGCAATATGCAGATAAATCGAACAAGATCCTTTGTCTTTCAGGTTATAGCAGTGGATTGTTATTGCTGGTTTTTGCATTCCTAATATTATACTGCGCTGTAGGAAGAATTATAAATCCTTCAGTAATCCAGTACAAAGAAGCCATTTTGGTAGCATTAATCGGGCTCCTGGTAAATATGTTAAGTGCAGTTCTCCTTAAACACGATCGTGAGCACAGCGATCAGAATATTAAAGCTGCCTATCTCCATGTATTGGCCGATGCATTAACCAGCGTAACCGCTATTCTTGGACTCACAGCAGCATTGCTTTGGAATATTGCATGGCTCGATACAATAGGCGCACTCATAAGTACAATAATTATTATCCAATGGTCAATAGGTCTGCTAAAGGATTCGGGCAGAACTTTACTTGGCCTTGGCACCAATTAAGACGTTCTATTTAAGTGGTGTATATACCATTCTGTATTTGTAATGTTTTGCAATCATATCTTTCGAAAACCAGTCGTGATGATACTTTCCTTCGAGATATAATGGAGTTTGGTTACAATAAAATTCGCTCCCGGGAAGCCCTGAATTTCCGGTAGGTATAACCGAATACGAATTATCCCAATCGCCCAAATCGTAGACATGGCGCTGCGAAGCCCCGCTTGTTACTTTATAAGGCTTATTGTACTTATAGGTATAAGGAGCCACTGTATGAGACGACCCACTCGCCGCATAAGGACCTCGGTTAAGTCCAAATATCCGATCCAGTATCTTTACAGTGCCCAATGGATGCTCAAAAGTTACCATATGCTTATTGCCCCAGGCCCACGTTGCAGGATTATTTCCGTATTCCTTCGTAAGCTGAGTAATAACTTCTTTGAAAGTTTGAGTAACAAGTATATCGAAAGTCTCTACTGGTTTGGTTTTCAAATTATCGCATAGTACAGATCCCCTATTTTTAAAGGTATTGTGAAAGGTATGCCGAAAAAGTATTTTATCTCCAAGGAATTCGTTATACAATGTATCTCCTAACTCATCCGCCACAAGGTTTTTAACAAACGTATCAAAAAAGACTTCAAAAATTAAGGCACCGGCGCTACCCGATAGCATTTTGCCATCCCATTTTCTAAGGCTATCCAAGGCCATGACACTAACGGGGTCGAGATTTTCGGCATTATTCAATGCAGCAATTAATGTAGGTTTATACATACGAGCCATCTCCGAGGTAAAATCGGTTTGTATTGCCATGAAATCACTGGTAGTTATAGATGAATCGTTATTGAGCATCGCATGAATACGGTTATAACGATAAGGCAAATCGAACCAGTTACTGATATAATGCGGGAACGAACTTCCTACCGTTCTGTTATTTGCTGAAACAACAAAACCATTGGCCGGATTATAGGAATGAGGCAAATCGTCAAATGGGACCAAGCCTTTCCAATCGTAAAGGCTGGTGTCACCGGGAAGAACAGTAATTGGATTACCGGCTTTACGGATAGGAATACCTGCACAGCAATATAGGCCTATATTGCCGTCTACATCAGCATAAGCTGCATTCTGACTCACAGAGATAAATGTTTTCATTGCATCCCTGAATTGATCCCAGTTACCAGCCTTATTTACAAGGTATATGGAACGTACCTCATTGCTCATTTCATTACCCAACCAGTGCATAGAGATTACCTCATCGCTAACATCTTTCAACCCTGATACTACAGGCCCCCGGTGTGTGTAGCGTATAGTTTTTTCAAGGGCTTTCTCACCCTTAACCTTAATAAGCTCTTTCTTAACGGTCATTTTTAGCCATTTGCCATCGTATTTATAGCTATTGGAATCCTGCGGATGAATGGTTTCTTTATAAAAGTCAATATCGTCATTCATTACATTGGTAAGCCCCCATGCAACCCTTTGGTTATGGCCGGATACGACGAATGGCTGCCCGGGAACCATCACACCCGTCACATCCAGCTTACCTGGGATAACCTGATGAATCTGAAACCATGTGCCAGGCACTGAATAACCAAGGTGCATGTCATTTGCCAACATAGGTTTTCTGCTGGCTGTGCGGCTACCCGAAACTGCCCAGTTATTTGAACCATGAAAAATCTGTGCTCCAAGTCCTTTAAGTTTATCAGAAGCTTTAAGCATCTCATCGCCCCAATAATTCTGAGCTACCCGCGCAGGATAAATAACAGCCAGCGTGCTATCATAATCTGGAATGAACGGACGGCATTGTTCCTGGCTAAGCTTTGCTGCCATTTTATGAAGCAATACCTCCGAATTCCACGATCCATTGAGATCCCATGCAATATACCCTATAAGATTAACGGAATACTCGGGTAACCAGCGCTCTGGCTTATACCCTAAAATATAAAATTCAGGCGGCAAGGCGTTCTTATGATCATCGATATACTTATTTACCCCATCAGTAAATGCCTGAAAAGCATTTACAACCGACGAATCGGAGGTACTCAGGATCTTTCGTGATTTCTCGGGAATTCGCAACATACGCAATAACAGATCGGCATTGACATATTCCTTTCCAAAAATTTCAGAAAGTCTTCCTGCTGTTACCCTCCTTAGTAAATCCATTTGCCAAAGCCTTTCCTGTGCAGAAATATAACCCGTAACAAAATACAAATCGGCTTCGTTCGAAGCAAAGATATGTGGCACCCCTATCGAATCCCAGTAAACTTCAACATTTTCTTTCAGGGTATTGAGCGATATTTCGCCAAAATAAGTCGGAGAAGCCTTTTTCAAGATATGATCTTTGTATAACCACCCTGCACCAAGCAGTACAAGTATTATCAGCAAGAAAACAAGAAGTACTACTTTAATTTTTTTCATTTGCGGAATGTTTTAATCAGAGAATTTTCATCAATAAGCGAGTTATATGTACCATGCCCAATGTGGTTATTAAGTTCAAAACCTCTGATAATTTATTAAACAACGGAAAGCATGGTAAAATATTGTTTTTTAATAACTTAAATAAAAGTTAAGTATCCTTTAAAAGTAATATGTATTTTTAGCTAAATTTACTACGGGTTTTATCAATAAAAAATTTTTCATGGTCTTTGTTATCCCGACTTATGTAATTAAACCAACGGTTATTATCGCATTTCTTATTTCATCTCAATGGTTGTATGCGCAATTGAACGACTCTGTTCCACAAAAGCCTACGCAGGACAAGATAAAGAAAGGATGGAATTTTGGCGTTTTACCTGTATTGGCGTTCGATACCGACCTTGGTTTCAAATACGGAGGTTTAACTAATCTTTATTACTACGGCGATGGAAGTATTTACCCCCGTTATAAGCATTCGCTCTACTTCGAATGGACAAGGACTACCAAAGGAGGAGGAGTTAACCAGTTTATCTACGATTCAGAATACCTCATACCGAAAATAAGGGTAACCGCCGAGGCCAGCCTGCTAACGGAAAAAACCCTCGACTTTTATGGATTTAATGGCTACGAAGCTTATTATAATCCGGGCTATGCTGATCCGGATGAGGCCGCTTATATATCACGCGTGTTTTATAAATATGATAGGAAACTGACCCGCTTGAAACTCGACCTTCAGGGAAACATCAGAGGACGCGAACTGAGGTGGTTTGCAGGTTTTACGCATTTCAACAACAAAGTACAAACGGTCGACATCGACCACCTGAACAAGGGGAAAAGTGGCTCCGACATTCTCCCCGACACCGCCCTCCTTTACGACAACTTTGTTGAATGGGGCATCATCCCTAACGATCAGAAAAGCGGAGGGATTACCAATATGCTTACCCTGGGTGTAGTTTACGACACACGCGATAATGAGCCCAATCCCATGAAAGGCATATGGTCTGAAGTTTTGCTTTTAAGTTGCCCGTCGTTCCTGGGCAGTGATGTAGGTTATAATAAAATCTCTCTTACCCACCGTCAATATTTTACATTAAAGAAAGAAATGTTGAATTTCGCATACCGGCTCAGTTACCAGGCCAGGATCAGTGGAACCGTACCTTTTTATATGCTTCCATATGTTTATGATTCAAAACAAATGCGCGATGGCTTGGGTGGCGCTAAAACAATACGTGGAATCCTGCGCAACAGAATTGTGGGCGAGGATTTCATATTCGGAAATGCCGAGCTCCGCTGGAAATTCATGAAAAGAACAATCATCAACCAAAATTTCTATTTTGCACTAATGTGTTTTACCGATTTTGGAAAGGTGACCAAAGGATATAAAATGAATACCTCAAATCCCGAAACAATAGCTTATCTGGCAAAAGGAAGTGAAGAAAGTTTACATGTTAGTTATGGCGGAGGTCTTTTCATTGTGATGAACCAGAACTTTGTAATGGCAGCTACTTACGGCATGGCTGCCAATAAAAAAGATGGCAACAACGGATTATACCTGGGCCTCGATTTTCTATTCTAAAAACAACCAAAATGAATACAAAGGCAAGAAAGAAGAACGACCTTGAGAGTTTGCTTTTACAAGCATACAACCGTTTATATCTTGCTATAGAAGCGGCAGGCGTGGGATCCTGGGATTGGGATCTGGAGAACAATGTGTTTTTTTGCGATGAACAATGGATGAATCTTCTGGGATATAAGGCCGACGAACTCACAATCGACTTTGCCTTCTGGAAAAGCCATATCCATCCGGATGATAAAGAAGATGTTCTCACCAATCTGAACCAGCACCTTACCAATATCGATCAACCTTATAAAACAGAGCATCGTTTAAAGAAAAAAGATGGTTCATATATCTGGGTCCTCGATACCGGAAAAGTTATTGAACGCGATCCCTACAAAAATCCAAAGAGAATCAGTGGTATAACCATCGATATTACCGAAAAGGTTATGGGACGCCAGTTGGTTGCCGAAAGTGAAGAGAAATACCGATCCATATTCAATCACCTGAATGACGGATTTTGCAGATTCGATTTTACGGGCAAAATCCTTGAAATAAACCAGATTCTTTGCTATATCGTTAGCCTCAAAGAAAAAGATGTGCTGAATACCAATATTAAACTGTTCTTCCACAATTCCGATATCAAATACTTGTACCGGCAGCTTAAAAAACTTATAAACCAGCAATCGTTAAACTTCGAAACAACGATTATTACCGGAAAGAGGAAAGAATTACACGTAAATATCAGTGCCAAACTAATAACTTCTGCGGGCGATGGTATTATACAAGCACTCATCCGCGATATAACCATTCAAAAGCAGTACGAAAAAGAAATTGTTGAAGAACGAAACAAGTTAAACGCTATTATCGAACATTCTCCCAACGTAATTGCAAGATTCAGCAAAAGTCTGAAATGCTTGTACCTGAGCCCAAACAGTAAATCCATACTGGGAATTCAACCCGAGGAAATAGTTGGCAAAAAGCTGGATACAACATCAATTCCTCACAACCTGGTATCTTTCATCGAAAATAAGTTTAAGCAGGTTTTAAAAAAGGGTAAAGAAGCCAATTTCAACTTTTCGCTCGACAATGGCAGCGGTACTAAATTCTATGAAGTTTTTTGTGTACCTGAGCAGAATCCCATTACAGGCATCATTGAAACTATTATAGTTACCTTCTTTGATACAACAGAAAAAATTTCGCGGGAAAAGGAGCTCCTCTTTAGCAAACACATACTGGAAAATGCTGAACAGAACGTTCATTTTGGATCGTATGAATTTGAATTCCATTCCAATACGGTTACCTGGTCAAAAGAAACCTACCAGATCTTTGAACGGGATTTGAACCTGCCTCCTCCCAAATTTGATGAATACCTGGCCAGATACATCCATCCTGAAGACCAGGAAAAAGCGTGCCCACTCACTCACCGCGCGGATACCGGGGAAGAGAACCAGAATTACAATAATGTATTCCGGATCATAACTGGCTCCGGAAAACTCAAATACATTAATTCGATAGGCAAAATAGAACGAGGTGACCACCCTGTTAAATTTCTGAAAGTAACGGGCACAATAAAAGATATCACCGAAATAAAACAAATCGAAGACAATCTCTTCATCGAAAGAGATATCCTTCAGCTTGTAATAGACAATATTCCCGATGCCATTTATATTAAGGATATTCAAGGATTAATAATCCGAGGTAACAAGCCTATGGCCAATTTCCTGGGTGTAGGCACGCCAGAAGAGCTAATTGGTAAAACCACTTACGATTTGTTCTCGCTCGAAATAGCGAACGAACTAATGGAAATGGAACAAGCAATTATTAATAAAGAAAAAAATATTGTTACCTCTCAGAAACAAATAACTATTAATAGCAACCAGGCATGGATTAATCATACATTAATAGGTATCCATAATCAGGAAGGTAATGTTACCAAAATTATAGGAATAGCCAGGGACATAACTGAATACATAAACGCACAGCAAGAATTGCTAAAGGCCAAAGAAAAAGCCGAGATGGCCGATAAGCTAAAATCGGCATTCCTGGCAAACATGTCGCACGAAATCCGCACCCCGATTAATGGTATCCTGGGTTTTGCAAGCCTCATGGAAATGAAAGAATTCAGCAGAAACAAGGAAATTGAATACCTCCGGATTATCAATAACAGTGGTAAACTCCTGCTGAACCTGATTAACGACATTATAGATATTGCTAAGATTGAAGCCGGACAATTGAGCCTGCACTATTCCGAAGTATTTCTACCCGATTTGTTTTCCGAACTCGTTGGGTTTTACCAGGGAGAGAAAATACGCCGTGGAAAAGAAAATATCGAACTCAGGCTGAACATTCCTCAAAGCATTCATTTTCAATACCTGCAAACCGACCAGTTACGGTTAAAGCAAATCATCAATAACCTCATTAGCAATGCACTTAAGTTCACGCACAAAGGTTATATCGAAATTGGCTGTCAACCCATCGAAAGCCAACTCCTCTTTTTTGTAAAAGATACAGGTATAGGTATCAATAAGGAAGAGTGCGGCATTATATTCGATCGCTTTAAGCAGGCCGGGAAAGCATCGGATAAAAAAGAAGGAACGGGCCTTGGTTTGGCTATTTCGAAGGGCTTTGTAGAGTTAATGGGTGGCAAAATATGGGTAGAATCTGAACCCGAAGTAGGATCATCGTTTTTCTTTACACTGCCTTTCCATGTTTGTACTGATAAAATTCCTGAGCAAACTGCACTCAACCAGATAAATACAAATATTTACAGCCATTGGTCAAATAAAACCCTTTTGCTGGTAGAAGATGAAGAAGTTAATTTTCTTTATATCAAAGAACTACTGGATTCAACCGGAATAACGCTCCTTCATGCTCCATCGGCCGAGAAAGCCATCGAAATATGCGAATCGTCGGCTGTCATCCATATCATACTCATGGATATGCGCTTACCCGGAATTGATGGTTTTGAAGCAACACGGATCATAAAAGGTATGCGCAACAATACCCCTATAATCGCCCAAACCGCGTACGCCATGGAAAATGAAAGAAAAGATTGTATAGATGCCGGATGCGACCAGTATATTACAAAACCTTTTGATCAGGAAATTCTATTTGAGGTAATAAACAGCTTTCTGGTAACTAACGAAGAAAAAGTAAATGCCAAAGGATAATTATTCGTAGGTTTCGATATAATTAAAAGGTTGTTTGATTATGGATTCGAAGTACTCGCCTTTTTCCAGCATATCCTCATCACCAAGTTCGTAGTACCAGTGAATCTCAAGCTTTCCTCCATTTTCGGTTATGTTGGTAAGTTCCCTCAATATCTGAAGGATGGATTTTGCCGAACCACTATTCATATATTCCAATCCCAGGTGAACCACAGTTAGAGGTTGAGGCGCCAGACAATACTTGAATACCCACGAATACAGATGGTTATAAAAAAGTCCGGGATCTTCAGGAATAGACCTGCCTCCCAGCCTTAGTTTTCCTTCGATGCTAAAATCTACATCAGGTGTTCGGCTTGTTCCTTTTATAACCAGATTTTCCATCAGAGAGAGTAAATATTTGTATAAAAATAATACATTTTCGATATTTCAAAAAAATATATTTTACAGGTTATTAACAACTTATTGTAAAAACAACCGAAATGGTCGCTTCTTTTTACATAATAAATTGTTTTAAAATAAGTTAAGCCTGCTGTTCTATCCCATATTATTTATATATTGCGGAAAAAAGAGGATGGTTATGTTTACTTTATTTCTTGAATCATTGAAATTTGCATCGGAAAAGCATATGGCTCAACGTCGGAAAGGATGCGATATGGTTCCCTATATAAACCATCTGATTAAGGTTGCCGATGTTCTCTATTCTATTGGGAAAGAAAACGACCAAGAACTCCTCTCGGCAGCCATACTGCATGATGTACTAGAAGATACCTGCGCTACAGAAAAGGAAATGCGGCTTAGATTCGGCGACAGGGTTACAAACATTGTGATTGAAGTTACTGACGATATGAGCCTTACTTATGAAGACCGCAAAAGGCATCAAATTAAAAATGCACTCTTCATTTCGGCAGACGCAAAAAAAATTAAAATCGCTGATAAAATATCGAATATCGAAGACATGTTAACCTTGCCCATAACATGGTCGGACAGGCGCAAACGGCAGTATGTACAATGGTCGCAGCAAGTTATCGATAATTGCCGCGGTGTCAATGTTGAACTCGAAAAGGCATTCGATAGTGTTGTTGCAAAGGCTCTTCAGGAAATTTCGGATAACTCTAATAATTAAACCGGGCTAGCGGCACCATGTCGTGCGTAGCAAATTCCCCTGCCCGGTATTTATACATTCCGGTAATGGCAATCATTGCCGCATTGTCGGTAGTAAACTTAAATGCGGGTATATAGGCTTTCCATTTCCGGCGCTGTGACTCGTTTTGAATGGCTGCCCGCAACCCGGAATTAGCCGAAACCCCTCCGGCAAGCGCAATTTCTTTAATTCCTAATTCCTTGGAAGCCAAAATTACTTTGTCGAGCAAAATATCGATTATCGTTTTCTGCAACGATGCACAAAGATCATTCATGTTATCCTGAATGAATGAAGGCGATTCCCGTAATTTGTCGCGAAGAAAGTACAGAAAAGAAGTTTTTAACCCACTAAAGCTGTAATTATAGCCATCTACCCTGGGCTTAGCAAATTTAAAAGCTTCAGGATTCCCTTCTTTCGCAAGTTTATCAATTAATGGACCGCCAGGATAAGGCAAACCAAGTATTTTCGCACTTTTATCAAAAGCTTCACCCGCAGCATCGTCAATGGTTTGGCCAACTACCTCCATATTTAAGTGGTCGCGCACCACTACCAGTTGAGAATGGCCTCCCGAAACCAATAAACACAGAAAAGGAAAGGAAGGAACCGAATTCTCCCGGTCGTATTCGAGGATAAAATTTCCGAGGATATGGCCCTGTAAATGATTCACTTCGATCATTGGAACATCCAAGGAGATGGACAAACCTTTGGCAAAGGAAGTTCCTACCAGTAGCGACCCCATTAAACCCGGGCCTCGTGTAAATGCAATGGCTGAAATATCGGTTTTACTAATTCCCGCTTCTTTAATAGCCTGGTCGACAACGGGGATAATATTTTGCTGATGAGCTCTGCTTGCCAGCTCAGGAACTACGCCTCCATACTTTTTGTGTACGTCCTGATTTGAAATTATGTTAGACAACAGATATCCATCCTTAATAACTGCTGCTGATGTATCATCGCACGAGGATTCTATTCCTAAAATAATTGTGTTCATTCGGTACAATTTTTGAGTATTTATAACGTATTTTTATTTTCTTTTGTGAATTCTTTAAAAACCGCAAAAATATTAAAAAATTACTTAAAATATTATTTATATTTTTTCTGTTAATTCTCTCATTGCCAACAGTTGCCTACTTTGTTCTTAAACAAAACAAAGTTCAGCAATATGTAGTTCAAAAAGTTAGTGCCAAATTATCGGATATTTTCGGAACCTCGGTAACCATTCAGGCTGCCAATATTGATCTTTTCACAAACTTCCATTTGAAAGCCTTTTGCATGCTCGATAAAAGGAACGACACGCTATTGTATGTACCCGATTTCATCATAAGGCCGTCGGCTTTCACCATTGCATCGAAGCAAGTAGGGTTCGACAAAATCGTGATGAAGAATCCTACAATTAATTTTTACATCGATTCCACACGAACCATCAACCTTCAGGTTATAGTTGATGTGCTCGCTTCCAAAGACACTTCGCACAATAAAAAGGGCTGGGTTATTCTTTTTAAGGATGTTGAGATAGAAAATGGCGACTTCCGCCTGAAGAGTTACTATCACGTTAACAGATCAGGAATTAATTTTACCGATTTGCATTTAAAATCGTTTAATCTTCATGTAAAGCGGTTTAGCAATGCGGCTCAAGGCGTAGAAATAAAGATTAAAAATCTTTCGGGCATTGACAAATCAGGGTTCGTGTTAATACATCTGGCTGCACGGCTAAAGATTAATCCGGAAAACATGGTATTTAACGATTTGGAGCTTATAACACCATATAGCAATATCGATGCAGACCAGATAAGGCTTAACTTTCCTTCATTTAAAACGCTGGGGAGCGATGAAATATTTGAGAAAGTACATTTTTATACCGATTTCAATACTTCTTCCATTTCATCTACTGACCTGGCTTACTTTGTGCCTTTTTTTGCCACTTATCCGCTCAACCTGCGCTTATCGGGATCGATAAACGGCCCTATAAACGATCTTAAAGGCCGCGATATTGAAATTGAATATGGAAACGCAACAAAAATCAGCGGCAATTTCGATGTAAGCGGATTACCAAACATCAAGTCTTCGTTCCTGCATGTGAATATTAAAAACCTGAAAACTACTCCTCATGATATCGAAAGTATCAGGATTCCGAATACCACAAATGGTAGGATTGTATTTCCAAGAAACTTCTCTCAAATAGCCTACATTTCGTACAAAGGAAGATTTACAGGCTTCCTGTCGGACTTTGTGGCTTACGGAACCATCAAAACCAATCTGGGAACCATCGAATCGGACTTATCATTTAAACCCGATACGGCCCATCAGTTTGTATTTCAAGGTAAACTCAAAATGTCGCAATTTCAGATTGGAAAGTATGTTGGGAAAGAAGATATGTTGGGAAGTGTAAGTTTGAATGCGAATGTAAAAGGTCGCATTTGGGAAACCAAGAAGTTCTCGGCTAAATTAGATGGCGTTATTACACACATCCTTTATAATCAGTATAACTATCAGAACATTAAAGTTGACGGATCGCTCACCAATAATACATATGATGGCACCCTGTCAATAACAGATCCTAACCTGAATATGAATTTTACAGGGAATGTGAATCTGACCGGACAAATTCCGATATTCAATTTCTCGGCAAACGTTAAACATATCAATCTCTTTAAGCTCAATTTCGACAAAAAAGATACGAGCTCGTCGGCTTCTTTTCTTGCAACAGCCAACTTCGAAGGAAACAATATCGATAACATACAAGGCGAAATAAACCTGAAAAATTCAACGCTGCGGAAGACAGGGAAAGAGATTCAGATAAATGATTTCCTGCTATTCACACAAACCGTGAATGATACAAACCGGATTATTATGCGGTCCGAACTTGCCGATGCTGAAATATGGGGAACCTATAAATTCAGCGAACTCGCCTCCTCTGTTAAATGGCTTGCCAAGAAGTATGCCCCGGCTCTCATTAATGACACGGCGCATTTCGAACCTTCCAGCAATAATTTCGCATTCGATATTGACCTGAAAAACACCCAACAACTCACGGAATTTTTTATTCCCAACTTTTATGTTTCGAAAGATACCAAACTGAAAGGTAAATACAACCCTTCGAAACAGGGCCTTAGCTTTTTGCTCACTATTCCGCTGCTGCAACACCAAAATAAAAAATGGTACAATGTTTATTTCAACGGAAAAGCTTACCAGGACTCGTTTTCTATCATTTCAGGATGCAATAACCTCAAGCTCAGTAACCAACTGCGACTCGACAATTTTTCGATTCAAAGTTCGATAAAGAAAGATTCGTTAGATCTCGTGTTCAAATGGAATAACTGGGATTCCATATCCTACAAAGGGAATATCAGCTTAAAAGGATATGTTTCCCGGAATATAACCCAAAATAAACTGGGGATCAATTTCCTTGTAAATCCGTCGCAGTTAATTCTTAAAGATACGTTGTGGACCATAAATACCGGGCTTATAAAAATAGATGCGGAAGGCTACTCTGTAGATCAGCTCACCTTGTCGCATAAGAACCAGTCAATTAAAGCAACCGGTCGTATATCGAACAACGAATCCGACATTTTTTCTGTCGATCTCCGAAATGTTGATCTTGGTAATATAAAGACCATAGCCAATTCGAACAAATTAAATGTTGAAGGCGTAATAAACGGCACAGCCAAGTTCTCCGATTTGCTTAAGAATCCCGAGATATACTCATCGTTATCCATCGATAGTCTTAAGTTCAACGGGAACATGCTCGGAAGTACAAACCTGATAGCGCGTTGGAACAGTCTTAACAAAAATATCACCGTCAATCTCTCCTCCAAAAGGAACGATTTGGTAACCTTAAACGTGAAGGGAAATTATGAGCTCGAATCCAAACTGATGGATTTCAACATAACATTAGATCACCTTCAAATGCAAATGTTCGAGCCGTATGTAGCCAATTTATTTTCGGATATTAACGGTTTTGCTTCCGGTGCGTTAACTTTAACCGGAACCATAGATTCTCCTTTGCTGAACGGGAATGTAACCATACCAAGATCGTCTCTTACAGTTAATTACCTTAAAACAAAATACAAAATATCCAATACGTTTCCCATCGTAAACAATACCATTCTGTTCAAAAATGTGCAGGCCTTGGATAGGGAGAATAACGTAGCCCTGATTAACGGAAATGTTGAATACCACAAGCTTAAAGATTTAATTATCGATTTGAAAATTAGCACGCCAAATTTTCTAGCTCTTAACACGTCGGCCAAAGATAATGCGCTTTTTTATGGAAGAGCTTATGCATCGGGCGATATAAGAATTAAGGGCATGGCTCCTAACATTGAGATGGACATTAATGCTACAACCAATAAAGGAACGCAAATATTTATACCGCTAACAGCGCGGTCGGAACTCCTGGAATCGAACTTTATTCATTTCGTAGAGGTCCAAAAGAAAGAAAACCCGTTTGACAAGTACGAGATAGACAAAAGAGAAGAAATTCAGCAACTGATGACCAATTTTGCAGGCTTGAAGATGAACTTTAATCTAAAAGCAACAACCGATGCAGATATGCAAATTGTTTTCGATCAGAAAATCGGCGACCTCATTAAGGGTACCGGCTATGGCGACCTGAACCTATCTATAGATGGCGGAAATTTCAAGATGTTTGGAACATATACCATCGAAAAGGGCGAGTACATGTTTACGCTTCAAAATATCATCAACAAAAAGTTCGACGTTGAAAGTGGCGGTACAATAACATGGAGCGGCGATCCGCTGGATGCAAGCGTTAATATAAATGCAATATACGATAAGGACCGCGTTAAATCGTCCTTGTACGACCTGAATCATAAATACGCTGATTACAAGAACAAACTACCTGTATACTGCCGGATATTTATGACAGAAAAGTTAATGAGCCCAACAATCAAGTACGACATTTACTTGCCTACAGCCGATCAGTCAACCCGTAACCTCTTAGCCAACGAAATCAATACCGAAGAGGAACTAAACAAACAGTTTATTTCTCTGCTGTTCCGGAAATCGTTCCTACCCAAAGCCGAAGGCAGTTCAACCAGCGCCGCAGAACAAAGTACCCAAAGTATCACAGCTGTGGGTGTAACAGGTATCGAATTTTTATCGAACCAGGTTTCGAACTGGCTCTCGCAAATAAGTAAGGACTTCGATATTGGGGTAAACTACCATCCGGGCGATGAGATCACCAACCAGGAAATGGAGTTTGCACTTTCCACACAAATGTTCAACGACCGGGTTACTATCAATGGAAACGTTGATGTGGGAGGTAATAAAATAACCCAAAACTCGTCAAACCGCAATACGCAAATTGTTGGCGACTTCGATATGGATGTAAAACTGTTTAAAAGCCGAAAATTCCGGTTTAAAGTGTTCAATAGATCGAAAGAAGACTATACCAACGAACTATCCTATATGCAGGGCATTGGTATTTCTTATAAAGAAGATTTCAACTCATTCAAAGAATTGATGCAACGCTACTATCGGGCCTTCTTTACTTCAAAAGATAAAACAACTGAGGAAAAAAGAACAGAAGAAAAGTCGGGTGAATCTGAAGAAAACACGACTGAGCAAACTGCCGACAGCGCATTCGTTCAGTTTACCAATAAAAATCACTGATTAACGGGCTGCATTGCGAAATAATGCGCCAGAGAATTTGCACTTCATAACAAATCATTAAATTTACCGTTAAATAATAAGATTAAACAAATTCTGTTACTGATGGCTTGCTGCAGCCTGGTACACATCAAATTGCAGCACATAGTAACCGAATTCTTAACTAAAAACTAAAAGCTTTATGATGAATAATCTTTTTTTGCTTCTTCAGGTAAATGTACAGGGCGCTGCAGATACACTTGCTACAGCAGGTGCTAAAGAAATTAAGCTATCCTACTGGGATTTAGCTATAAAAGGTGGATGGGTAATGATTCCAATCGGAATCCTCTCTATTCTTGCCGTTTATATCTTTATTGAAAGATACCTGGCAATTCGCAAGGCCTCCAAGATTGACGATACTTTTATGAACAGAATAAAAGATTACATCCACGATGGAAAAATTGATTCCGCACTTTCTCTCTGTCAATCTACCGATTTACCTATTGCTCGCATGATTGAAAAAGGAATTGGACGAATTGGACGCCCACTTAATGATATAGAAGCTGCTATTGAGAATGTAGGCCGCCAGGAAATCTTTAAACTCGAAAAAGGTCTGCCAACCTTGGCTTCAGCAGCTGGTGGTGCTCCTATGTTAGGTTTTCTTGGTACTGTAACAGGTATGATCCGTGCATTCTACAATATGGCAATGGCCGGAAACAATCTCGATATCCAGGTGTTATCATCTGGTATTTACGAAGCTATGGTTACCACTGTAGCTGGTTTGATTGTAGGTATTATGGGTTACTTTGGTTATAACATTCTTGTGGCCTCTATCGAAAAGCTTGTTAACAGGCTCGAAGCGTTAACTACCGAATTTATGGATTTATTGAATGAACCAGTAAAGCACTAAGGTATGGCAATTAAAACATCCAATAAAATCAATCCCGGATTTAGCCTTGCATCTATGTCCGATCTGGTTTTCCTGTTGCTCATATTCTTTATGGTTACCAGTACCATGGTTGCTCCTAATGCGCTAAAGCTTTTATTACCACAAAGCAATAGCCAGGTGAGAGCTAAACCCATTACCACTATTTCTATTGATAAAAACTTAAACTTTTATCTCGAAACACAACCCGTAAAATTCGAGGATCTGGAAAGAGCACTTCAGCTTAAGCTAATGAATTCCGACGATCCAACGGTTTCTTTACACGCCGACAAGAGCGTTCCTGTAGAAGAAGTGGTAAAAGTGATGAATATCGCTAAAAACAATAAGTATAAACTAATTTTGGCTACATCGCCCGAAAGCTGATGCAAAGAAACGATCAATACAAGCAAACAGGAGTAATTACTACCATCATTTTTCATGGTATAATAATACTACTGTTTGTTTACTACGGATTCACTACTCCCCTTCCATTACCTGCTGAACAAGGCATAATGGTTAATTTTGGCAACGATCTGCAAGGTTCAGGAAATGAAGAACCTCGATTCAGTGAACCTAGTAAACCTTTAGTTGATCAGAAATCGCAACCCGAAGAAGAAAAGGTAGAAGAGCAAGGCAAACTAACACAGGACTTTGAAGAAGCTCCAGCCATAAAAGCCCCGGATAAGAAAGAAACAAAAAAGAAGACAGAGAAGCCAACGGTTAAAACCAAGGAAACAACTAAAACCGCCACAAAGCCCGAACCTGTAAAAGAAGAAAGAAAGCCAAACCCACTGGCTTTATATAAAGGCAGAGGCTCCGAAACCAGCACAAGCACAAACGAAGGAATTGCAGGAGGAACAGGAAATCAGGGAAATCCAACAAGTTCGCCTGATTCCAAAAATTATTCAAATATTGAAAGTACTGGCGGTAATGGAGTTAACTACAACCTTTCCGGTCGAACACACCTTAACCTGCCTAAGCCTGATTATAATTGTAAAGAGGAAGGAACAGTAGTTGTAGAAGTTACTGTGGATAAAGCAGGAAATGTTACCCAGGCAGTACCCGGGGTGAAAGGATCGACCCAATTGGATAAATGCCTCCTGGATGCGGCAAAACGTGCTGCATTGCAGGCAAAATTTAACCAAAAATCCGATGCTGCCGCTTTTCAGAAAGGAACAATTACTTACCGGTTTAAACTTCAATAGGTTAGAATTCACATAGCGATTCAATATACGCCTTGCTGCCATCGCTTACCCAACTGTCTAATTGTGCAGGGTCCTTCAATTGTTGACCTCGCATGCGGGGCACTACCAGATAACCGCACTTTACATCAGACAAAGCACTCATATCCCCCCATAATTTCTCAATCTGAGCAACAGGATGAATATCTTCCTGTCCATGGCCCCATCGGTATTTCACTTCCTTAATGGTTACATAAGTAGGCATACGACGTGCAATACGCCTAACAGCCTCAGAAATCTCTTCCTCAGATTTTGTATGTAAGTCGTTGCGGGTTAATCCAAATGCTGCCAGTAGCTTATCAATGTTGATCCAGGTAGTCATTGTACTGTAATAACTCAGACGCAATTCATCTTCTTCGTGAGGTTGAGCAAGGCCTTCCAACAAGCGCAACTTACCATTAATCTTTGCAAGCCCGCCGCCCCGGTCGTCGATATGCCTTGGTATAACCTCGAATGTAAGTGCATTATCGGACTTTATATGGTATTCCAAGGCTTCTGCAGATACATCCACGCCCAAGGTATCGATATTGTGGAGCATAATGTGTTCGAGCATCGGATAATCCTTAAGTATACGGGCCAGCATTCCGTTCCGAAGCATGTTGGGCACCTCGTACCAATGTCCCAGCGGGCTTAATCGCTGATGCGCAATATTATCAACATAATCCGACGCCTCACCTTTAGCTTTCGCCCATGCGATCATGGCTGCACGAACTGCTTCACGAACCTTCTGCTTATTTTCATCAAGCTGTTCCTGCGGCATTTCCTCCCATAGGAAACGTAAATCGCGCTCCATGGGTATCAATCGTTGACCTATCGATTTCCCGGGCGAAAGATATACATCTCCCAAATAGTTGTAATTCATTTCATTTTGCAGTTTGCGCTCTATCGGTTTATGCGTAAGGTAGCTTGTGGCAACAATAAAAGGAATGGAAGACCCATACGTATTGGATGTTTTCTGGTTCTTTGCCAGATGTATTTCGAGGAAAGAACGATGCTTTCCATTGATTTCGATAAAAGGGTTGATAGCCTTAATGACGCCGGCTCCTTTCGTCCACCTTGTTCCGGCACCAGCAGCCAAGCACATCACCGCTACGTTGTTGGCGGCAATTGCCTTTTCTCCAATGCTTGCAGTTGATTGCTTATTACCAAGCACGCAAACATCCTTGTTATCCACATCTTCTATAATGGTTTCTGCGGAAAGTCTGTTGCGTGAAAGACCAATACGCCCTTTAATAAGGTCCTGACGGATCTGCTCATGCTGAATAAAGTCGAAACCATTGTCCTTCTTAATCTTTTCCGTATCCTCATTTTGTAAAAACCGTTCGGATGTTGCAACGTTGGATGAAACTTTGAACAGATTTCCAACAACAGACCGTAATATCGGGAATGCTTCATTATTCTGCGAAGTCCTGGCCGTAATAATGTCCAGCTCTATCTTACGAATGTCCGGTAAACCATCGGGATTTTGCCGCACCAGCATTGGAATAAGCAGCGAATAGTAGCTTTCGGGCATCAAGGCTTCATTTCCTGTCAGTAAAGCAGCGTTGGATCCTTTATGATTAAAAGAGAAATTATAAACCACAGGATCCATGGCAAAAGGAAGAGAATCTTCCATCTCCTTCTTTGTGCTTTTAAGCAGTTGAAGTACTTTATCCTTACCTGAAGCATAAATTCTGGGATCAATAAACATACCCATACCGCCACCCGAGACGCCTCCCAACATAAGGAAGCCCCAATACTGCTCGCCAAACAAGGCTTTAGCCCGTTGAATAATGGTTTCAGTAAAGTAATTGCTTGCCCAGGGGATTATACTTTTAATAGGGCCGGCAAAATTCATAGAGGTATAATGAGCCAATTGTTTAATTTCGTTCGATTTCAGTACCTCTATAATATTATCATAAATGTGATTGGCTTTTTTCCTGGATTCCCATTCATTAGAAAGTCGCAAAAGGTATTTCTCAGTAACCATTTCAAGGATAGGCCCCACGTTAGAAGCCATCCCGCCGTGCATCAGAACCAACGAAGAAGTTAAATTCTCTTCAAACCTTGGATTCAGGCTTTCACCCGTTAATGTACGGTGTTGCGGCAACAGGCACCCCCTGCTCACATTGAACTCCGGGTCGCCTTCCTTAGCCAGAGTTCCTTCAATAGCTTTTATACCAGTCCATATACCGCCAGAATCCTGCCACCCACCGCCAGAACCACCAATCCACTCTCCTAAAATAGCGCGTGACGCAATAAGGCGACGTTCCTCCTCGGTAAGCATGCCTTCGAGCGATTTGGTTTGCTGCGTAATACGCATCAATGCACTGATCATCGATGCCAACAAGTTGGTAGACACAGCCAGGCGGGAGCCTTTGGGAATATCGTTGACCTTGGTTACCAGTTCTATTCCCATTCCGGGAGAGATAATGCCCG
>DATALJ010000297.1:0-2830 GCA_036261135.1 Bacteroidales bacterium | reverse complement strand
GAACGGTTAACAATCGAATCATTTGCTTGCTTTGTCCGCATGCTATTATTAGTGTAGTTGGTGGAACCATTAGCCGCAATATTTGGCAACATACCGGCATTGCCTGGCGTGTTGTTTATCCTATCAATATCGGCATCGTTTCTGGCCAACAGAATGTTGTAGTTATTCTTTAAGGCAATGGCAATGGCATCTTCAACGGTTATGGCTTTCTGTCCCCACGAAGACACCGATATTAAGCTTAAAAAAAATAGTATGTAATAGAATTTATGTTTCATCGACCATTAATTGTTTTCTGTTTTACCTTGTAAATGTTTGGCTTCAAGGTCGGCAATTTTAATTTCTTCAAATTTTCTGTCGGCCAAAAGAACATACACTGTAGGAATTACAAAGAGTGTAAGGATAAGGGCAAATAATAAACCACCTACTACAACAATTCCTAGAGGCACACGGCTTTGAGCTCCGGCTCCAAGTGCCAATGCAATTGGCAATGCGCCAAATATGGTTGCTAACGAAGTCATCAGGATAGGGCGTAAACGGGCAGCGGCAGCCTCAAAAGCAGCCTCAGGTATGCTCAAGCCTTGCTTTTTGCGTTTCTGATTGGCGAACTCAACAATAAGGATACCGTTTTTCGTTACTAGACCTATCAACATAATCATACCAATTTCGGAGAATATGTTAAGCGTTTGGCCAAAAATCCACAGTGAGAGCAACGCCCCGGCTAGTGCCAAAGGTACTGTCATGATGATGATGAATGGGTCGCGGAAGCTTTCAAATTGTGCCGCCAGGATAAGGTATATTAACACCAGGGCTAATAGGAAAGCAAACATTATATTTGAACTACTTTCTGCAAAGTCGCGCGATGAGCCGGCAAGGTCTGTATGAAATGATTCGTCCAATACTTCTTTTGCTATTTTTCTCATCTCTTCAATCCCTTCGCCCTGGGTTCTTCCGGTAGCAAGCGAGGCTGTAATTGTAGCAGATTTGTACCTGTTGTAATGGTATAACGTGGGGGGATTGCTGTTTTCCTCCATCTTTACCAGATTGTCAAGCTGTATCAGGTCTCCAGTGGTATTTCGTATATACAAAGAAGTAAGATCGGCAGGTATACTTCGTTCGGGTCTTTCAACCTGACCAATTACCTGGTATTGTTTGTTATTACGGAGGTAATAAGAATATCTTCTGCCACTTAGCGCCAATTGAAGGGTGTTGGCCACATCCACTTCGTTAACACCAAGGTTTGTAGCCTTGAGCCGATCAACTACCAGGTTAATTTCAGGTTTGTTAAATTTCAAGTTAACATCCACATTCGCCAAAATGGAATCTTTTCTGGCTTCGTCCAAAAATTTAGGCAATGCTTCCTGAAGCTTGGCAAAATCAAGGTTTTGAATCACAAACTGAACAGGCATTTGGCTTCCACCACCAAGCGAAGTTGATATGGTTTGTTCCTGAGAAACGCTAACTCTGGCTTCAGAATATCTTCTGTATATCCTCGAAAGTCTTTCAAGTATCTGTTGTTGTGAAGCTTTTCGCTCGTCTGGTTCTTTTAAGAAGAGGTTAACCCCACCCTGATTTGTACCACTACCCCCAAAGCCGCCAATCCTGGAAAATACAAGCCTGGCTTCAGGCACGCTATCCATTGCAGTTTGTGAGAGCCTATCGAGGAAGTTTGCTGTGTAATCGTAATCAGTACCTTCTGGCAATGTAGCATTAGCCCGTAACGAGCTTCTGTCCTCGTAAGGTGCTAATTCTGTTTTTATATTGTTAAACAGAAAATAACCAATTACAACGCATGTGATAATAATGATAACTGCAATCCATTTTCGTTTCATGAATTTTTGAAGCAGTCTTCTATAACCATTGTCCATTCCGACAAAGAAAGGTTCGGTAGCACGGTAGAATTTAGAGTGCTGGGCTGTTCCGCCAAGCCTGATATTTAATACCGGGGTAAGCGTTAGCGAAACAAAAGCGGAAATCAGAACGGCTCCGGCCAAAACTATCCCAAATTCTCTAAACAAGCGGCCTGTAAAGCCTTCCAGGAAGATAACAGGAATAAAAACAATAGCAAGAGTAACCGATGTTGAAATAACAGCAAAGAAAATCTCTCGCGTACCATATAAGGCGGCAGTTAGCTTGTCCATGCCCTCTTCTCGCTTTTTAAAGATGTTTTCGGTAACTACGATACCATCGTCCACCACCAAACCAGTAGCAAGAACTATGGCCAGAAGGGTAAGTACATTGATGGAAAATCCAAAAATATACATGATGAAAAAAGCTCCAATTAATGATACTGGTATATCTATCAAAGGGCGGAGCGAAATTATCCAATCACGGAAGAACAGGAAGATGATTAAAATTACAAGTGAAATGGCAATTAATACCGTTTCGCTCACATCCTTAACTGATTGCCGTACGAATTTTGACCGGTCGTAACCAACATCAAGTGTCACCCCCGAAGGCATGGTCTTTTTAACTTCTTCAAACCGTCTGTAAAATTCATCGGCGATTTCAATTTCATTGGCACCTGGTAAAGGAATCACAGCAAGCGAGATACCTTCAGCTCCATTTAACTTTACACTGGTTTCCTCATTTTCAGGGCCAACTATAGCAGTTCCAATATCACTAAATCGCACAATCTGGTCTTGGGTTTGCCGGATAATAAGGTTGTTGAATTCCTCTTCGGTACGGAATTTCCCATTTATTTTAACGATTAGTTCTGTGCTGGTTCCTCTTATTTTTCCTCCAGGTAGCTCAACATTTTCCCTATTGATAGCAGTTTGTAGGTCCTGGGCTGTAATGTTATAGGCAGCCATTTTATCAGGATTTAGCCAAA
>DATALJ010000292.1:0-16823 GCA_036261135.1 Bacteroidales bacterium | reverse complement strand
TTTGGCTTCTATCTTAAAGCTAAATATTTCCGGTTCCCTTCAGGGGTCAGGGGTGTTTGGTATTTACCGCTTCACATACTGTGTATCATAATACTTCTCGTACGCGCCAGAAACCACATTATTCAACCATTTTTCGTTGGCTAAGTACCAGTCTACGGTTTTTTCAAGGCCTTCTTCGAACTGGAGAGAGGGTTTCCAGCCCAATTCACGTTGAAGTTTCGAAGAATCAATGGCGTAACGTAAGTCATGGCCGGCACGGTCTTTCACGAAAGTGATGAGCTTTTCGGAAGTTCCTGCTGGGCGACCCAGTTTTTTGTCCATTACTTTGCAGAGCTGGTAAATCAGATCGATATTCTTCCATTCGTTGTTTCCGCCTATGTTGTACGTTTCACCTGTTGTACCTTTGTGGAAAATTACGTCAATGGCCGAAGCATGATCTTCGACAAACAGCCAGTCGCGAATGTTTTCGCCCTTACCATATACGGGAATAGGCTTACTGTTCTTGATATTGTTAATGGAAAGCGGTATCAGCTTTTCAGGGAACTGGTTGGCCCCATAATTATTGGAACAGTTCGATACAACTATAGGCAACTTATACGTATGGAAATAAGCCCGTACAATATGATCGGAGCTTGCTTTCGATGAAGAATAAGGGCTACGCGGATCGTACGAAGTGGTTTCGACAAAATGTCCGGTTTCGCCCAACGATCCATAAACCTCATCGGTTGAAATATGGTAGAAGCGTTTACCATTCAGGTTTTCGCGCCAGATTTCGCGTGCTGCGTTCAGCAATACAACGGTTCCTATGATATTGGTATTGATAAACTCCATGGGGTTAGCAATGGAGCGATCTACGTGCGACTCGGCAGCCAAATGAATGATGCCATCTGGTTTGTATTCGGCAAATATTTTACGGATGGCTTCCGAATCAGTAATATCGGCTTTAACAAAATGATAGTTGGGTAACTGATCAATATCGTTCAGGTTTTCGAGATTCCCTGCATATGTAAGCTTATCCAGGTTGATAATCTTGTAATCCGGATATTTCTTTACAAATAACCGAACAACATGTGAACCGATAAATCCGGCACCGCCGGTAATAATGATAGTTTTGGACATTGTTATGCGTGTTTAATGATTCTTAAATACCGCAATAATTAATAAATCAAAGGCGGCATCTGTTTTATGACTTCAATCCCCCAACCCCCTTCTCCAAGGGGGAAAAGAGAATATTTAATTGTTCTTACTCCTATAATATTTCTCCCAGTTCCAGGCAGAGAGCAAGGTATCTTCGAGCGAGCTCTGGGCTTTCCAGCCGAGTTCTTCGTTGGCGAAGCGGGTATCGGCCCATACTTTCTCGATATCTCCTTCGCGACGGCCAACAATCTGGTAGTTGAGTTTTACACCGGTTACTTTTTCGAAGGTTTGTACCAGTTCCAGCACCGATACACCATTTCCTGTACCCAGGTTAAATACTTCAAATGCCGATTTATTCTTGTTATTGAGCATACGCTGAATTGCAACCACATGTGCTTTGGCTAAATCTACCACATGGATATAATCGCGGACGCAGGATCCATCGGGTGTATTGTAATCGTTCCCGAACACGCTAAGCTGTTTACGAAGACCCAATGCGGTCTGAGTAACAAAAGGCACCAGGTTCTGCGGTACACCCAAAGGCAACTCGCCAATTAATGCCGAAGGATGTGCTCCTACCGGGTTGAAATAGCGCAATGCTATGGTTTTTATGCCTGCTGTAGCGTGTATGGTATCTTGTATAATTTCTTCGCTCATTTGTTTCGTGTTCCCGTAAGGTGAAGTGGCCTTTTTGATGGGTGCAGCTTCGGTAACAGGAAGAATATCGGGCTGGCCATAAACCGTGCATGACGAAGAGAATACCAGATTCTTTGCCTGCGACTGAGGCATGTTCTCCAGCAAATTCATCAGCGACACCAGGTTATTCCTGTAATATAACAGCGGCTTTTCAACCGATTCGCCCACTGCCTTTGATGCAGCGAAATGAATTATAGCCTGAATGTCGGGGTATTTAACAAATAAACCCTTCGTTTTCTCACGATCGCACAAGTCGAACTGCTCAAATGCAGGACGAACACCCGTAATCTTCTCAACGCCATCCAGCATAGCTATCGACGAATTCGAGAGATTGTCCACAATAACTACTTCAAAGCCTTCGTTGATTAACTCAACTGCGGTATGTGAGCCAATATAGCCTGTACCGCCGGTAACTAACACTTTCGTTTTACTCATATTTTTATTATAAACTCCAATAGGTTAACTGGGAAATTTTGTTTCGGTAAACTCCTTTAACATCTACAAAAATTCCGTTTCGATTACTTAGCTTAACAAAATAATCCTCAGGTAAGTTCAGATACTCCTTATGATTCACTGCCAGAATAATGGCATCATAAGTACCCGTAGGTTGTATCAGGCCAAAGCCATACTCATGTTTCATCTCGTCGGAATCTGCATAAGGGTCGGCTGCATCAACCGTAACGCCAAACGATTGCAGCTCGCCAACAATATCGGCAACTTTCGAATTCCGAATATCGCTCACATTTTCCTTAAATGTAGTACCCATAACCAAAACGCGGCACTGATTGATGATTTTACCTGCGGCAATGAGCTTTTTAACAGTCTTTGTAGCTACATGTATCGCCATGGAATCGTTAATGGACCGCCCTGCATTGATAATCTGTGCATGGATACCCAATTCCTTAGCTTTAAACGAAAGATAATAGGGATCTACGCCAATACAATGGCCGCCAACCAGGCCGGGGAAGAATTTTAAGAAATTCCATTTGGTACCGGCAGCCTCCAACACCTCAAATGTATTGATGTTCAATTTATCGAATATCAGCGAAAGCTCATTCATAAACGCAATGTTGATGTCGCGCTGTGTGTTTTCGATGATCTTTGCCGCTTCTGCCACCTTAATGCAACTGGCTTTATGCACCCCGGCCTTTACTACCAGTTCGTAAGTTTTGGCAATTACTTCGAGCGATTCGGCATCGCAACCTGAAACTACCTTGGTAATCCGGGTAAGCGTATGTTCTTTATCGCCTGGATTGATGCGTTCAGGCGAAAATCCAACCTTAAAATCCTGCATGAACTTTAATCCCGAGATCTTTTCGAGAAGAGGAACACAATCCTCCTCGGTGCATGAAGGATATACTGTTGATTCGTACACCACATAATCGCCCTTCTTTAGCGCCTTTCCTACCGTTTCGGT
Source organism: Bacteroidales bacterium (assembly GCA_036261135.1). Taxonomy (GTDB): domain Bacteria; phylum Bacteroidota; class Bacteroidia; order Bacteroidales; family JAAUTT01; genus JAAUTT01. Next base: position 13,573 of record DATALJ010000292.1, on the reverse strand, counting down.
AGCAGCCAGCAAGGGCTTCAAATCAGGAAGATGGTACTTATCAATAGGCGTAGGAACGGCAACTATAAAGAAACGGACATCTTTTAAGTCCTCAATTTTATAGGTAAAAGTAATATCGCACCCCTCAAAAGTTTCGGAAGAAAGCTCATTGCTGGGATCGATTTTGTTCTTCATCTTTTCGACCCGGTCTGGCTTAATATCGAAGCCAACAACTGATATTTTCCGGGCAAACTCCAAAGCTATAGGAAGGCCTACATAGCCCAAACCAATAACTGCCAGTTTAGCTTTCTTCGAAAGGAGATCGTTATACATCTTACAAAGTTCAGCGTTTTATTTACAGAATGGATGATAATTCCCTTTTAACCCTATGGGTTGCGCGTTACGGATATTGTATACGGTTTCGATGGCCGATTTTGCTTCGAGCACACCGAATCCCTGACCGTTCAATATGGCCTGGTAGGTTTTGGTATGCAGATCAGTAAATCCTTCGCTGAATTCAAATTCACTGTTATCCATAGTAATGGAACGGAAGGTACGTTGACCTTTGGCTTTGATATCGGTAGGGAGATCGTCGTAATCGATACTCAGGAACCAACGTACACGGGCTCTTTCAAGTCCCAAATAACCGGCAGCCTTGTCTTCTTTGGCAACATGCACGATGCTTTCTTTCACAGGGCCGAAAATCCACGATAACATATCGAAGAAATGAACACCAATGTTGGTAGCAACGCCGCCCGACTTGGACATATCGCCCTTCCAGGAGGTATGATACCAATTCCCGCGGCTGGTGATATAGGTTAAATCGATATCGTATATCTTATCTTTGGGGCCTTCTTCAATTCGCTTCTTTAAATCGATAATGGATTGATGAAGCCTGAGCTGTAAAATATTGTAAACCCGTTGGCCGGTTTCTTTTTCCATTTGAACCAGCCCATCGATATTCCAGGGGTTCAGTACAAGTGGTTTCTCACAGATAGCATCCGCTCCAGAACGTAGCGCAAACCGAATATGGGCATCGTGCAAATAGTTGGGAGAACATATGCTCATATAATCGATCTTGTTGCCCGACCGCCGAAGCTTATCGATATGACGGTCGAAACGCTCGTATTCAACAAAGAAATTGGCATTCGGGAAGTAACTGTCGATAATTCCCACGCTGTCGAATTTATCCAATGCAGCAACCAGGTTGTTGTTGGTTTCTTTAATTGCTTTAAGGTGACGAACAGCTATAAAGCCCGCAGCGCCTATTAGCCCAAAGTTTTTAGGTGTACTCATATTATTTAGTTTCTACAATTTTCGATACATTTCCTTTTTCAAGAAGGTACTTTTCGCCACTTTCGGGGCAAATGGCTATTCCATTCGAATCAAAATTCAACCGGTGACCATATTCACTCATCCAACCCACATGGTGAGCTGGATTTCCAATGACCAATGAATAGGGTTTAACATCTTTCGTAACAACAGCGCCTGCACCTATAAAAGCAAAGCGACCAATACGGTGTCCACACACAATGGTTGAGTTTGCACCAATGGTAGCGCCTTTCTCCACATAGGTCTGCTTGTATTCACTCTTTCGACTTATTGCACTCCGTGGGTTTGTTACATTGGTAAATACCATGGAAGGACCGAGAAATACGTCGTCCTCGCATATTACGCCGGTGTAGATGGATACATTATTCTGCACCCGCACATTATTCCCCAAGGTTACATTGGGCGAAACCACCACGTTTTGACCGATATTGCAATGCTCACCTATGGTGCAGTTGGACATGATGTGGCAGAAGTGCCATATTTTGGTGCCGTTACCAATGGTGCAACCTTCATCGATTACTGCCGAGGGATGAGCCGTATAGTTATTTGCCATGCTGAATAAATTCGAGTATGGATGATGTGATAAACTGAAGTTGTTCCTCGTCGAGCTCGGTATGCATGGGTAACGAGAGTACCTTTTCGCATAATTGCTCCGTTACAGGGAAGTCGCCCTTTTTATAGCCCAGGTATTGGTATGCGTTCTGTGTATGCAGCGGAACCGGGTAATAGATCATAGCCGGTATACCTTTTGCCTGAAGAAAATCCTTCAATGCACTGCGATCCACTTCCTCCAGAACGAGCGTATACTGATGAAATATGTGTGTAGATTGAGGACCCCGTGCTGGAATCTTTATTTGCGGACAATTGATAAAAGCCTTGTCATAAAAAGCTGCTGCCGCTTGTCGTGCACGATTGTATTCATCGAGATGAGCCAGTTTTACGTTCAAAATGCCGGCTTGTATCGTATCGAGCCTTGAATTTACACCAACCGCATCGTAATAATAGCGAACTTTCATGCCGTGATTGGCAAAGAGGCGGATTTTAGCTGCCAGCGCATCGTTATTGGTAAACAAAGCGCCACCATCGCCATAGCAACCCAGGTTCTTTGAAGGGAAAAACGACGTTGTACCAATATCTCCTATGGTGCCGGCCTTCTTAACCGTTCCATTGGCAAAAGTATAGCTTGCACCAATAGCCTGCGCATTGTCTTCAATCACATACAGGTTGTTTGCGTGGGCTATCTGCATGATCGATTCCATATCGGCACACTGCCCGAACAGATGAACCGGAATAATGGCCTTTGTGTTGGGCGTAATTGCCTTCTTTATGCCTTCAACCGAAATGTTGAATGTATCGGGATCCACATCTACTATCACTGGTGTTAAACCAAGCAGAGCAATCACCTCCAGGGTTGCAATAAATGTAAAATCGGAAGTGATGATTTCGTCACCCGGTTTCAGATCCAGCGCCATAAGAGCAATCTGCAAAGCATCGGTACCATTACCACAGGGAATGACATGCATCACACCGAGGTATTTCTCAAGGCTCTGTTGAAAGGTTTTTACCTGGCTGCCATTAATAAACTCGGTATTTTCAATGGTAGAAAATATCGATGCATCAATTGCTTCCTTAATTTTATCGTACTGACCTTTAAGGTCGACCATCCGGATCGGTTTCACGCTAAAAATTATTTAATTCATATTCTTGTTGAACTTTCAGGTGTGCAGGGTATATTATCTATCAATATACAACATCTTTACGCTTAACAGCAGTTCATGAAAGTTCAATTATTAACAGAAAAACTAACAGCGAACGAAAATAGTAAAAATGTTTCAAACTATAAGTAATTTGTGGCAAATCATTGAAATATAAAGGTAGGTGGTTGAATTTAATGGGTTAATGAGAATAATGTGATAATGTGCTAATTTGATAATGTGCCGATGTGCCAATATTTCAATGTGCCAATGTGGGTCCCTGAGCCTGTCGAAGGGGTCGAAGGGGTCGAAGGGCTGGGTGTGGTTAGCTGATTTGAAAATTTGCTATGTTAAGGTTTAAAAAGATAAGGAGATAAAGTGATGAGGGATATTTGAGAGGGTGCAGAGTGGAGAGTACTGAGTACTAAATAGGGATATAATTTGTAGGTTGAGTCCCGGAGGGACGGCATTATGGCAGAATTTAGGATTGAACCTTTGATTGAGTTCCGTAGGAACGGCATTATTGTATATTTGGTTAAATGCATGTATGGTAGTGCATTTAAGAGTAAGCAGATCTAAAACCTTAATTGGTAAGAGTAATGACCTTATTACCTTATTGTCAATGGCGGAATTTATAGAACTTAAGTCAATCCCCCTACCCCCTCGCCAAGGTAGGGCTGTTAAGTTCTGAATTAACATTTCACCCTTACTACGAAGCTCTATCCCCCTTGGCGAAGGGGGCAGGGGGATTGATGTATCTATGATCAAAATGGCTTTGAACTTATTTAACCGAATTAGAGAGTAAACACACTAATTGTTATCTACTTTTTAAGGTCAATCCCCCAGCCCCCTTCGCCAAGGGGGAATTGGATAAATTGCTGTTATTGAGTAAACTATACATATCTTAAAATTTAATAAAAGAGAACTTAACAGCCCTTCCTCGTCAAGGGGGATTTGATAATTTCGTTACAGCTAATGAATTATATCCAACTTACAAATCTATTGAAGAGAACTTGACAGGTCCTACTTTCGCCAAAGGGGAATGGATAAATTGCTGTCATTTAGGAAACGTTACATCCGCATAAATAATTTCCTGTAAAAGGAATGTAAGTAAATCCGCAATTCGTACTGTATATAAACAACTACAGTGAACAAAACGTGACAAGAACAGTTGTGAATTTTATAAAATTCATGTAGGTTTGCGAAAAACTCCGAGAAAAGTGGAACTGGAATTAGCCTTTTATCTGAAAAATTTGCTTTATAATTACGAGGAGGTTACTATTCCTGGTTTGGGAACCTTAATGGCCAAATACAAACCGGCAGAAATGAACGACTCGGAACAAACCATTTCGCCTCCGTCCAAAATCCTCATTTTTAATGAGCAGAAGACGCAGCCCGGCGATTTACTCATCGAATACATTTCATTTGTTGAACATATATCGAAAGATGCCGCCAGCGCTTCGGTCGGAAAAGCCGTACAAAACATACTGAGCCAGCTCGATACCGAAGCAACAGTGCTGCTCGATGGCATTGGCTATTTCTCGAAAGCCGGTAACAACATCCGCTTCGAACGGATTCAGGACTACAATTATCTCACCGATTCGTACGGGCTATCGAAAGTTAGCTTCGAGCCGGTGGAAACAAGTTATACGCCTCCACAAACCGAACCCGCCATGGCCTATAAGAAAAAAAGAAACCATACCACCCTTTACCTGTTCCTGTTTATTGCCGTTCTTGCCGGTGGTGGATTTTTTGTATACCTCAACTATCCGGATGTTGCAAACTTCATCTTTAAGAAAAAGAACAGCGAGGTAAATAATATTCTTAAACCTGCTACTAACGACAAAGTAAAGCAGGATTCAGCAAAAAAGAGCTCAGATCTGGAAAGCTTCTTCGATTCGGCAACCGATAAACGAAATGCCCTGGCGATGGCCGATTCTGCCAAATTAGCCGAAAGCGGCAAGAAATACTACATCATTGCCGGAAGTTTCAAAACCATGGCCAAAGCAAAGCAACTCTCCGACGAAATGGCTAAAGAAGGCTATAAAAACGATATCATCCAGTTCGAAAAGAACCTGTACCGTATCTCACTCGGTACCTATACCGACAAGAACAAAGCCGTTGAAAACCTGTTGAAAATACGATTCACCAAAGGCGATGACGCGGTGTGGCTGTTGACGGAGTGATGTGCCGATGTGTCGATTTGCCGATGTGCCAATGTGCCAATGCAGCTAGCTTATCGAAGGGGTTGAAGGGCCGGGTGATTTCACTCAATTTGAATGTTGGTAAGAGTTTCGCGCCACTCCGCGTTATACTTTGCGGAACTCTGCAAGAACATTAACCCAACTCCAAACTTTAGGCACTCGAAGTACTTTAGGCACTTTTTATCCATTGCTCAACGAATTCCCCTAATTGCACGAATTATTCTTCTCCTTTAATTAGCGTAATCCGCGTAATTCGTTGATATTTCTTTCCCTTTAATTCGCGCAACTCCGCGTTATACTCTGCGAATATCTGCGAGAACATTAACCCAACTCCAAACTTTAGGCACTCGAAGTAATTTAGGCACTTTTTTGTACCTTTGGCTTATGCACAACTTCTCCGGAACATACCAATCGTTTATTGATCCTGAAATACAACAGGTTTGCCATTTTCTTTCTCCTGCTTTTGAACCCGATGCCATGCATTCGTTTTTAGCAGACAACCACCCGGAAAAGATATACAACATTTTGCTCCGGCACAGGCTCTATCCTTCGTTTTACAGGAAGTGGACGGATGTGTGCGACAAAGCCGCCCTGTCACAGGAATGGGTACAGTTTACCCAACAGCTCCGGCGAAAGGCAGACACCAACCGCATGCAAATGCTTCAAAAAACAAACACGTTGTTGGGCATTGCCGATGCTTTTGCTCATGCCTCCATCCCCATGATTCCCTTGAAAGGCCCCGTACTCGCTTACCAGTTGTTTGGCGATGTGGGCATGAAGGCCTCGCTGGATCTCGATATACTTATCCCCCAATCCCATTTTGACCACGCCTGGGAAACCCTCGAAACACTGGGCTATCGCACCGAATTTAACTACAAGCTCTCGCCCAGGCAGCGAAATTACCTCCTAAACAACTTCCACCACCTGGCATTTATAAACGGGAACATCCGGATAGAGCTGCACTGGGAAATCAATACCAACCGCTACATGACCGGTCGCCCCAATGAGGAATACTTCCGGGAAGCCATTACCATCAACATTGCCGGCAAAACAATACAAACATTGCATCCCGATCATTTAACCGAATACCTGTCCATCCATGGTTCGTACCACGCCTGGAACCGGCTCGACTGGTTGTACGATTTCTCCCACGCAATGGCCACACACCACGAGAGCCTTCCCCGCCTTTCAGACCATATGCAACGGGCAGGATTGGGTATGATCTTCAATCAATCCATGATCTTATCGAATATACTGTTCTCAGCGAATTTAAAAGATATAACACCAACGGTCCCAAACTCGCTAATCTGCATTCCTCTCGCAGAAATGGGTAAATCCTATAGCGAAGCCAAACACCGTGGCCTTTCACGAATAACCCAGAAGCTTTACCTGCTGAAACTTAAAAAAAATTGGAAGTACAGGATACATGTTTTCTCGGTATTAGGAACGAACCAGGGGAACTGGCAAAGACTTAAATTACCGGACCGCTTCTTTTTCCTGTATTTTTTGTTGCGCCCGGTGTTGTATTTGATCCAAACACTCCCGAAACCGCAAAGCCCAAAGAATTAATCACCGAATTACGCTAATTACACGAATTTCATTTTTCTTTTTTTCTTATTTTCTTATTTTTTAATTCGCGTAATCCGTGTAATTCGTTGATGTATCTCTTTTTTCAATTCGCTGACAATTTCCTTCCATGTATAATCCGCTCATATTTTAGCGATGCTTCCCCGAAATTAACCAGTATTCCCAATTCAAGACCGGTCGCTTTCAAATAATTAATCACCTGCGAAGTATCTGTTCCCGTTAAGGCATTTTGTGCTTTCAGTTCCACGATAATACCCCCAAAACACACAAAATCCGCCCTGTAACTTCTACTAAGCTTTGTGCCTTTATAGAATATCGGCAACTCTTTTTCGCGGATATAAGGAATGTGCAAATCGATAAATTCCAATTCAAGCGCTTCTTGGTATACTGCTTCGAGGAAACCGCATCCAAGCTCATTATGAACTTCCATGCAAGCGCCAATAATCCGGTAACTTTCGTCTTTATAAAGTAATCCTGGCATATTTCAACTAATTATTTTTCGAAGAATTACGTTAATACACGAATTTATTTTTTTTCAACGAATTACACTAATTTCCCGAATTAATTTTTTCTTCTTTTCATTCGTGTAATCCGCGCAATTCGTTGATATAATCTTTTTCTTAACTTTAGAGCCAATAAAAGGTATTATGGCTTACTCAAACAAAAAACGCATCCATAACGTCATTCCGATTGGCCAACTCATCGCAGGCCTGCTTTTCTGTATGCTTTTACCAACCGGGCTGTCTGCCCAGAACCTCTCCATTCATCACCCCCAACTGCAATATCTGTTCGAAGACTCCCTGCTGCAGCTCAATTCGTACCACACCCTGTTCAAACCGGTTGAAATACCCTGGCAGGTGTACGACTCGGTAATGCATGTGAATAAGGATTACTCGTCGCAACCGGTACGTATTTCACCCGTTCTGGATGCGTCGTTCTCTTACCGGAAAGAAGGGAACGATCTGTTATACCAATTCGGGCAAGGGGTTTATGCCTCGGGTAAGGTGGGTAAAAAGGCAGGCTTCGAACTGTCGGCCGTCCTCTACGAACAAAAATTCGGCGACCAGGAAAATACGCTGTTACAAACCTATAACCTGGTTCCGGGACATAACCGGTACCTCTGGCGATCGGGATCCAATACCGGGTACCTCTCCATACGCGGTTATGCGTACTGGCGACCATTGAAGTGGCTCACCTTAAAAGCTGGGAACGACAAGCAATTTATTGGCGACGGCGGCCGTTCGTTCATCTTTTCCGAAAACGCGGCGGCATACCCCTTCTTACAGACCAGGCTCAACATCTGGAAAATCAACTATACACACCAGGTCATGTTCATGCGCGATGTAATCCCCGACTCCGGCGCCCTCCGCTTTTCGAAATATGCGACCATGCATACCCTCAGCATCAACGCAACCAAAAGGCTAAACCTGTATATTTTCGAAGCGGTGGTTTGGCGGGCACAGGATTCGGTGCGCCATCGTACCTTCGATGTGACTTACCTCAACCCTTTCCTTTTCTTCCGGCCGGTCGAATTCAACATGGGCTCGCCCGACAATGTGCTCATGGGCATCGGCGGTAAATGGATCATCGGGAAACAATCCTTCCTGTATGGACAGTTTATGCTCGACGAATTCAAACTGAAGGAAATAAAAGCAAACAATGGTTGGTGGTCGAATAAATTTGCATATCAAATGGGCTTTAAAACCTTCGGGCTATTCAAAAAATACAAATCGGTATTTTTGGCCGAGTACAATCACTGCCGCCCTTTTACCTATGCACATACCTATACTACCGGGAATTACGGATACCTGTATCGCCCGCTGGCACACCCCATGGGAAGTAACTTCCGCGAATTGTACATGCAGTTCGGCATTTCACTACCCAAACAATGGTTTGTGGATGCCTCGGCTTCCTTGTCGCGCTACGGAACCGACCCGCAAGGCACCAATTATGGATCGGACCTTTACAAACGCCAGTATACCTACACCAAACCCTATGGCAATACAACCGCACAAGGGATCGTAAACAACGAAGCAACCCTCAGTTTAAACCTCTCACGGCTCATCAAACCCGAGTGGCGGCTGCGCGTATTTGCCAACCTACAATCGACCCTGCACAGGTCCGGGGGTATCACCGGGTTCTATCCGGCATTTTCGGTGGGCATTAATACATGGATGTATGAAAACAATTAACAATGTGCCAATGGGACAATATGCCGATGTGCCAATTGAGTGATGAAGTGAAGTAATGAGGTTGCTTTTCTTTTTCATTCGTGTAATCCGCGTAATTCGTTGACATCCTTTCTTTTTCTCAACGAATTATTCTTTCCTTTAATTAGCGTAATCCGTGTAATTCGTTGATGTATTTCTTTTCTTTAATTCTGCCCAACTCCGCGTTATACTTTGCGAAAATCTGCGAGAACCCTTCGCCAACTCAAAAACTTTAGGCACTTTATATCCATGTAATTCGTTGATGTATTTTCTTTTTAATTCGTGCAATCCGTGTAATTCGTTGACACTTCTAAATACCAAGTACTAAGTACTAACCCCATCGGCACATTGAAATATTGGCACATCGGCACATTAACCCAATTGTTAAATTCTCATATTAGCACATTAACCTTTCAAATCCTTTTTATAAATTTGTAAGAACTTAAAAGCTATGGAAACCATTATAACCATTCGAAAAAAATCGGGTGCTTTAAAGCATTTAATAGGAATTGCCAGGGAACTTGAAAAGAAAAACAAGTCTATTTCAGTTACTGAGCATAAAAATGAAAGGCAAATCCTTATAAATGGCAGTATTCTTATTGCTCCCAAATCCGATAAACCAATTGATATTTCATTATTCGATAAATTTTCTGATTTCCCCGTTCTCGAAGAATTAAGAAGGCGTTAATGTGCCAGTGTGCCGATATGCCGATGCGACAATGTGGGCATCCCTGAGCCTTACGCAGCGATCTAAGAGTTAGCTAATATTAAAAAGGATTTGTTGAATTTAGTTTCAGTTGGTTACAAATTGTAACTACCTTTACCCAATCAGCTGAATTTTTCTCAACATTTTTTTATTCAACGAATTATTCTTTTCTTTTAATCTGCGTAATTCGTCTACTATTTCATCTTTTGGTTTGCAGCACAGGACATACATGTATTTGTTCGCTTTAACAACCCATTAATTGATAAGTCTTCATCTAACAGTCTCCAATGAATGCCATATCCCGAAGGAGAAATGTTAAAATCATTTCGCTCCTGATCTGTTGCTTTATCCAATTTTTCAGAAATATCCGACAATTTCAGTTTTATGAATTGATTATCTATTCTTAATATTAAATAATCATTTTCAAATCTTATATCGCTTATATTATATACTTTTTCCATAATTCTTATTTTTTAAAATATTTATTCCACTCTGTCACAATATAATCAAAGTGCTCATAAATGATTTTTTTTATCTCACGCTTTGATTGAGGGGACAAGTTGTACTCCAATGCAAGCGTTATCTCAAAGTTATCAAGATCAAGCCAAAATTTACATTCCATATCACCTTTTTCTGCGTGGATATGAATTGGTTCTTCGTTTTCATTTGACCAAAAATAAAGTCGCCATCCAGCTATAAGTAAAATTGTCGGCATTTTTTATTTCAAAGTTACAAAATTTTCTTCTTCAACGAATTGCCCTAATTACAAGAAAAAAGTTTGGAGTGCCTAAAGTTCACTGATATGCCGATACAACGATATGCTAATTGGGTGATAAAGTAATAAAGTAATGAGGTAATGTGCCAATATGCTAATGTGGTAATTGGTGTTGAAGTAATGAAGTGAAGTAATGAGGTTGTATTTCTTTTTCTTTTAATTAGCGTAATCCGCGTAATTCGTTGACATCTTTCTTTTCTTTGTATATTTGAAAATAAAAAACTGAATATTTGATACAATGTCCCCGAAGGTTTTAGCAGAATTCATCCTCACATTCCGCAGAATAGCCAAACATATTCCTGATTTAACTCCATATCCCCATTTTCAAATTATATTATTTCTCGCAGATTTCCGCAAAGTTTCCGCGAAGTTCCGCAGAATAAACAATTATATACCTGGTTTCCGCCAATCCCAAGACAGTACTAAGTACCAAGTACTAAGTACTAAGAAAAAAAAGACAGCCCCATCACGCCAGTCAGAGCCAATACTCAGTACTCAGCCCCATTTTCAAATTTTCAAATTAGCACATTTTCATATTAGCTCATCACTTCATCACTTCATCACCTCATCACCCAATAGGCACATTGCCGTATTGGCACATCGTCGTATCGGCACATCGTCGTATCGGCACATCGTCTCATTGACACTCCTCCTCTCCCTCACGCCAGGCTTAAAAGCCCAGCTCCTCACTCCCCTCTCCAACGAAATGAACCGCCGCGTAGAATACGAAATGATACAAAACGGAACCCCATTTTTTACCGTAATGAAACCGTATACTACCCCTAAATCCCCTGAAGGGGACTTGGGTGAATCGCGGGATTCTGTAAATTTTGCAATCGACACATCGGCACATCGGCACATCGGCACATTGTCCCATCGGCACACCGGCACATTGGCACATCGTTCCTGGTTCCACCGCAAACTCTTTCACGAATCGCTCATTGAAGTAGACAGCGGTAACTTTTACCTCTATGCCGACCCGGTGTTTGAGTTTGGCCTTGGCCGCGAAACCTCCGGACGAAACACATACATCAACAGCCGCGGCTTACGCGCTGGTGGGCGTTTGGGTAAGTATGTGGCGTTTGGTACGGAATTTTATGAAAACCAGGGGATATTTAACAGCGCTTTTACCAACAGGGTAAGAAAAACGATGGTTGCACCGGGAGAAGGAATGGTGCGCAAATACGATTCAACAGGATTCGACTTTGCTCATTCATCAGGTTATATATCCATTAACCCATTAAAAAAGCTCAATATTGTACTTGCCCAAGGCCGCCAGTTCATTGGCGATGGTTACCGGTCGATGCTCCTATCCGATGCCTCATACACTTACCCGTATTTGAAGTTTACTTGGACTTCGGATAAATTCTTCTATGCCTGGGATTATATTTTATTACAGGATTGGGGAATACCCATGGCTGGAAAGAAAACTCCCCTGCGCAGAAAATCAGCTACCATCCATACTATTGGCTATAACCTCAAAAACAAAATACAGGTTGCGCTGGTAAAAATGCAGCTCTACAATAACCCCGATTCGTTTGGCGATTATAAGATCCGCTTTAACCAGCTCAATCCTATCCTTATTCCGGGGATGAACGACAAAAACAGCCATGCTATTTGGGGTGTCAATATCAAGATTTCGCCATTACCCAACGTATGGCTCTACAACCAATGGGCATTCGACAATCTTTTCAGCAAGGAAACCAAACGTGTTTCGTTACAGGTGGGCGCTAAATACTACGCCAGTATCGGAAGCCATCTCTTTTATTTTCAGGCTGAATACAACAGGGTACCTCCCTTAACCTATACTTCGGGAAACAAAATATACAACTGGCTTCATCTTCGCGAACCACTGGCTCACCCTTATGGGCATAATTTCGACGAATTGGTTTTTATTGCTACATGGAGCTACAAACGTTTACAACTTTGCGCCCAGGCCAATGTAGCCAAACAACTCGAAAGTATAACCGATACAAAACCTTATACCCAGGCCACACTTCCGTATTACCCCAACAACAAGAAATTGAACTACTATAAAGCCGAAATTTCCTATATATTTAACCCCAAAACGCTATTGAATATCAGTGTAGGGTACAATTACCGCAACGAACAGCATGCCACCGAAGCGGGCACCAAGCATTACGTTTATCTCTCGTTTGGCACCCGACTGTTCAATAAATATTATGATTTTTGATTTATTTTTGGTCTACTGATTAAGCTAAACAGTTAGCGAAATCGCCCTGATTTACACAATTGATTATTTTTCAACAAGCCCTAACTATCTAAACTAATGTATGTATGACAAGTTGAATTTAATAAAAAAATCCACGAAGTTCCGGTTTTCAAAATAGGCTTCGTGGATTTCTCCTATTAAATTAAAATAATATGTTTTATTCATGCAATTGTATTAACCGCATGGTTTCTTCAATATGTCCTTTGGATGATGCCCCAAATACTACGGATTGAATATTCTGTTGATTAATAAAATCGTAGGCTTCTTTTGGTTTAATAGCCCCGGATGCAAGAGTTGACATAGCTATAAGTTGATACTCCCGTGGATTGTTGTTTTTGGCGGCTTCAACATACGAGTTTACATCAGGTGACATTAGATACCCTATTCTATTAAATGAACTACATAATACGACATCTTTAATATCCCATTCTTTTAATTTTTGAAGCATATGGGGCATATTTTGTGTAATAAAACCAGGTTGAGTTTTATACTTCTTGCGTATATGTTCGCAATATTCATAAAAAATTTCTTTAACCTCATAGCCTAAGAGCAAGTCAGTAACAATATTTTGGATAAATATAACTTTCAATGGTAAATCCCGAAAGCTTTTTAGCTCAATATCTACCAACATTTGCATCATCTTTATAGCATCTTTCCCTAAAACTGCAGCCCCTCCTTTAGCTATAAGTCCAAGAACTCCCATAGCAGTGTTGTCTTTAAACAACACTTCATTTAAATAGATCAAATCATATTGGGCGACAACCAATTTTTTGGCATAAACCATATGTCGCAGGAAAAAGCCCAGCAACTTGCCGAAAAATTCTATAAAGTTGAAGATATTATAAAAGCTTAC
>DATALJ010000291.1:0-4584 GCA_036261135.1 Bacteroidales bacterium | reverse complement strand
GTGAGTTTTTTTGCAAAAAAAAGAAAATAACATGCGTATTTGATCTTTCCGCTTTCAAAGCGTATATTTAAAAATAAATATCTGCCTTATTTTTGAGGTATTTAGCATTGATTTTCATATTTACTATGGCAACAGAAATTCTGATTATTTTAGGATTGATTTTTTTAAACGGCATTTTTGCGATGGCAGAAATATCGGTCGTTGCAGCACGTAAGACGAAGCTCGAACACGACGCTGCACAGGGCGATAAAAAATCGAAAATTGCCCTAAAACTCGCCAACAATCCTGGGAAATTCCTTTCTACCGTGCAGATTGGAATTACTTTGGTGGGTATACTTACCGGTGTATATTCAGGGGCAGGAATAGCAAACAAACTAGCGGTTTATTTCAATCAGTATCCTACAATTGCTCCATATAGCAATACGGTTGCCATTACAGTCGTTGTTATTGCTATAACTTTTCTAAGTATAATTTTTGGAGAGCTTATTCCCAAACAGGTGGGGATAATTCGTTCCGAAACAGTGGCTCGCTCATTGGCTCAGCCCATGAATTTTCTTTCGGTTATGGCACATCCCTTCGTTTGGCTACTAACAATGCCTGGGAACCTTCTTATTAAATGGTTGCGCATAAAACCTTCAGAAGATTCGAAGGTTACCGAGGATGAAATAAAAGCCATAATTAAAGAAGGCACTGTAGGCGGCGAAATCCAGGAAATAGAACAGGATATTGTAGAGCGCGTCTTTTATTTAGGGGACCGGAAGGTTGGATCGCTGATGACTCACCGAACAGATTTGGTATGGATTGACGTAAACCAATCTGAGAATGAGATTAAGGATAGGATTATCTCCGAATTACACTCCGTATATCCCGTTTGCGATGGGAATATCGATAAAATACAAGGTATTGTTCAGATTAAGGATTTGTTTACCAGTTACTTTCGACAGGAGAAGTTTGAGATAAGAGATTATCTGAAAGAACCTTTGTTTGTTCTGGAAAACAATTCGGCATACGAAGTACTGGAGAAATTCCGTGAGTCTAAAACACACAGCGGCTTGGTTGTCGACGAATATGGCTCTATTCTGGGTCTGGTTACATTAAATAACATATTGGAAGCGCTTGTTGGAGAAATACCTGCCGAAGATGGCGCTGAATATGAAATTACAGAGCGCGAAGATGGCTCATGGTTGATAGATGCTCAGATTCCATTCTACGATTTCTTACAGCGAATGGAAATACAGTATTTTGATAAAACAAAGATTAAATACAACACGTTGGGCGGCTTAGCGCTGAACGTACTTCATCACATTCCGCATACCGGCGAAAAATTTACCTGGCGCGACTTCGAATTCGAAATTGTAGATATGGACGGCAACAGGATAGATAAAATGCTGGTGAAGAAAGTGGAAAAGGATTAAACGCAAGGCCGCAATTTAGGCCGTTGAGTCATTATAAAGGAGGTCCCTGAGCCTGTCGAAGGGCCGGGTAGATAACCCTCATCATAGCGTCTTTGCGCCATCGCGTTCATCTATCTCGAACCCCGCCATTTCCAAATGCTCCCAGTATTTAGGGTACGATTTGGTAACAACCATCGCATCGTTAATCGTAAGATTCTTGAAACGCATGGCTGCAGGTGCAAAAGCCAATGCCATACGGTGGTCCTTATAGGTATCTATTGCGATCTGCTTTTGTGGTTCGCATGTTTGTCCTTCCCAGCTTAAAGTTCCGGGACGAGGTTCTTCAATAATAAAGCCCAGCTTCTTCATCTCAATCTGCAATGCGGCAATGCGGTCGGTTTCCTTAATGCGGAGGGTTTCCGCGCCAGTAATTGTAAATGGAATGCCCAACAGGCATGATGTAACTACTGCAGTCTGCACTGAGTCCGGGTTGTCAATAAAGTCATATTCCAGCTTTTTAGCTATTACCGCGCATTTTGTTAATCGTACGGCGTTGCTTTTATAGGAGGTTTTGACACCAAGGCCTTCGTATATGTTGGCAAGAGCAGAATCGCCCTGTAAGCTGTTTCCTGTAAGTCCATTTATGGTAATGTCCGCTTCTTTGCTTAAAGCAACCATTTCGTACCAGTAGGAAGCTCCACTCCAGTCGCCTTCTACAAAAGCTTCGTTACCTAAATATTTCTGATGTGGAACGCGGATTACATTCCCTTCCCATGATGCATTTACGCCAAATTGCTTCATTAGTCCCAATGTAAGCGCTACATACGAAGACGACATGAGCTTTCCGACAATCTCAACATTTAAACCATTTGGAAGAACGGGGGCTACAAGTAATAATGCAGTAATGTATTGACTGCTGATACTTCCGTTTATGGTTATGCGATCACCAGTGAGCGCTTTCCCGGATGTAATTACCGGAGGATACCCTTCCTTTTCTGCATATGTAACATTTGCTCCCAACTGGTTGAGTGCATTTACGAGCTCTTTAATGGGACGGTTCTTCATGCGGTCGCTTCCGGTAATGGTTTTCTTTTGTCCGGTTGCAGCAAAGTAAGCAGTTAAAAAACGCATAGAGGTACCTGCATGATGAATATCCACGATTTCTTTATCTTCAGCAAACGCCTTTAGCATAACGTTTGTATCATCACTATCTGATATGTTTTTTATTTCAAAGTTATTCTCTGTCAAGGCCCTGATTATGAGCATGCGATTGCTTATGCTTTTCGATGCAGGCAAATCAACGGTTAGCGATAACGAGTCTTTGGAATAATTTAAAACATAATTCATTACAGAAACAATTTTTAAGTGATTGGTATTAAACGCAAATGTAGTGAAGTTTATGTTTTCATGAGTTTTATACAGCAAAATTCCTGAGTTTTATTATAGTTTGGTTTGAGCTTTATCATTGAACCTCATTGCATTCGAAGGTAACTTAGTAGTAGAAAAATGATGAAGTATGGAACATTTTGGGGATACCAAAGTCGCCTTCGCGCGATTGAATAATTACGAATTGCGAAGGGCCTATTTTCTGTTTAAATCACTGCAGGTTCCGGTTGTTTTTAAGTGGACAAAAGCGATAGTGAAGTTTTGTTTTAAATTCCGGTTGCCGCTTTCGTGGATAGTTAAACCGACAGTTTTCAAGCAATTTTGTGGAGGAACGACCATTAATGAGTGTATTCCTATTGCGCACAAACTTCAGAAGTATAATGTGAAGTCTATTCTCGATTTCAGCGCAGAAGATGCCAGTAACGACCTAATCATAGGCGATACCATGAATGAA
The DNA here is from genome assembly GCA_036261135.1 of Bacteroidales bacterium. Lineage (GTDB taxonomy): Bacteria > Bacteroidota > Bacteroidia > Bacteroidales > JAAUTT01 > JAAUTT01. The sequence goes on along the minus strand of DATALJ010000291.1, from coordinate 1,350 downwards.
GTCCTTCGCTCAATTGAAATAGCAGGGAAAGATGGAAATATACCATTTACAGTATTTAAGCCGACTGCACTTTGTCCGGAGCACGTACTTGAAGCCATGAGCGCAGGCGATGTAAAGGATGAACATATTATAAAGGAAGCTGATAAATTCTGGAATCGGGTAGATACATTATGTCATAAGGCCTTTGATTGCAATGTTCCTATAATGATTGATGCTGAAGATTACGCTTATCAGCACTTTGTGGATGAGGTTACCAACGAAATGATGGCCAAATATAACAAATCAAAGGCGATTGTTTATAACACGCTTCAAATGTATAGGACCGACCGTCTTGATTTCTTAAAACAAAGTCTGGATCAGGCGCACAAACACGGGTACTTTTTGGGAATGAAACTGGTTCGTGGTGCTTACATGGAACGCGAGCGGGCCAGAGCTGCTCAATTGGGTTATCCATCGCCTATTTGGCCCGATAAAGAGGCCACCGATAAATCCTTTAATAGCGCTGTAGCTTTCTGCGTTGAACATATTGACAGGATTAGCTTATTCTGCGGTACGCACAATGAACAAAGTTGTTCTTATCTCGCAAAATTAATGAAAGAGAAAGCTTTGTCTAACAATCATGCCGGAATTTACTTCTCTCAGTTATATGGGATGAGCGATAATATCAGTTTTAATCTGGCTTTGCAAGGTTATAATATAGCCAAATACATACCATACGGTCCTGTGCGTAAAGTATTACCCTATCTGATCCGCCGTGCTGAGGAGAACTCTTCAGTTGCCGGACAAACAGACCGGGAACTCAAACTTATCCGAAGCGAGCTGAATCGTCGTAAGGCACGACATTCATCTCATCTAGAAAATATGACTGTATCGTACGGCACAAAATAGAGTTATCAGCGTTTACATACTTGTCATGAGTCTGTGTAAAAGGTCTACAAAGATGTCATTCCGGCGAAGGCCGGAATCCTTTTACTACGAAGATGCTAGGGATTCCGACCTTCGCCGGAATGACAAAGGAACTATATAACAGACTTTTTACACGGCCATATCCCATAAACTACGGAGTTAATGGCTATCTCAATCAACAGCCGAACTGCTTTGCACGATAATGACAGATGCATTTGCATTCATCTTTTAACCTCCCTTTGATATTTGCTGTTTTTTTTCTACTTTGCTGGATATTACTAATATCCAAACAGCTGCAATTATGAGTATTGATTTAAAGAAAGATTTCAAATACGCTCTGGTAGTCCCCACCAGCATGGGCGTTCGCATTACTCCCGCTAATGGACAGCCCGTGCATACCAGCGATACATTTACCATGCAGGTAACAAGTGCCGAAACCAATGT
>DATALJ010000290.1:0-21489 GCA_036261135.1 Bacteroidales bacterium | reverse complement strand
ATATATACCAACAATACCAGGACCTGTAAATGCAAAAAGAAGGATAATTCCTTTCGGAATGTATCCTTCTTTTAATACATCAACTCCTCTGGAGCGTAATAATAGCTACTTAATCAGTGTCACTCTCTGGTTATAAATTTTGTTTCCTATTTTCAGCTTAATTACGTAAGTTCCTGAACTTACATTGAGCTTTATTTTATTTACACCTTCTATAAGCGAGTTAGATTGGTATATAGCTTTACCCAGTGCATCGAAAACAGTTAAAACACCTTTTTCTTCCAATAATGGGATATTTACAAAAATATCGGAGGCATATGCATATATAGTAATGCCACTTTCCTTGTTTGAAGAAATGCCGGTGTTTTTCTCAATAATCAGACTTACCTCGAGAGAGCCCTGATAATTATTATCAACGATCGTCGCTACTACAGCGTAATTGCCTTCGCTAGAAGGAACAATATCACTTGCATTGTAAGTAATTAGCGTGTTTAATCCAGCCGGATTGGTTGAAACCGTAACCGCTTTTGGCAAACCATCATATTTCTGAGTGGTATTGGTAATTTCAATGGTGGCTTGAGCCTTCTCTATCACAAGAGTCTGTGATTGAGTTCCTGCATAATTTGCATCGGCTATGCTTGCTACAATGTCGTATGAACCCGCATCTACAGGAATTGTGCTACTGCCGTTATAAGTAACTACAGTATTTAATCCCGTAGGATTGGTAGTAACAACTATAGGCTTAGGCAATCCGTCATACTTTCCTGAGATATTAGTAATTTCAATGGTGGCTTGGGCCTTCTCTATTACCAGAGTCTGTGATTGTGATCCAGTATAATTTACGTCGTTTATAGTTACTTCAACATCGTATGAACCCACATTTACAGGTAATGTATTACTTCCATTGTATTTTACTTCAACGGATAAGCCTTCCGGAATGGTAGTTACAGTAATCTCTCTACCAGTGCCATTATAAGTCTGAGTTGTGCCTGAAATCGAAATTGTTGCTATAGCTTTAATCACATTTACACTTCGGGACACTGCAATGGCAGCATTTCCTGCTAAATCTGATACATTGTATGTTAACGTGTAATTACCTGGAATAAGGGTATTAACGGTTCCGCTCACGATAACTTTCTCAGAAATATCGCCATCAATATTATCAGTTGCAATTACTCCAGGATCAATCCATGATGTTCCATATGGAATTGTTAATTCTGAGGAACCATTCAATGCAATTACTGGTTTTGTCTGATCAGTTACGGAGACTGTTCTTGTAACGGATAGAGCATCGTTACCTGAGGCGTCGGAAACGGTATAAGTTATGGTATAAGTACCTAATGCACTTGTGTTAACGGTGCCGCTGGCAGTAATCTGCTGACTTAAATCGCCATCAATGTTGTCGGTGGCTGTTGCACCAGGATCAACAAAAACCGATCCCAAAGCTACCGTCATGTTATTGGCTCCCGTTAGCGAAATGGTTGGTTTTATGTCATCTACCTTTACACTGATCATCCAATCTGTAGTGTTTTCCTCATCTTCCGATACTGCCGAATATTGAACTGCCGATGAATAATCGTTTGAGCTCATACCACTTTTCTGAGGAATAGATCCGATAAAGAATGAAGCATTAGGAGATAATTCAAAAACAGGAATAAGCTGATTCAGATTCGTGTTCTTCTTAACCCATACGTTTACAGTATGATTAATCATGTTTATATCGGTTGTTCCAACCTGATAACCAGGAATTGAGAATGAATGAAGTTCAGCTAAATTGCTTCTTGTATCATATTGAATGATATAGTTATTGATAAACCTTCCGTTTTCGGATATTACCTTGGCCAGCTGCGGATGCGAATAGTCAATTGCTGTATTCTGCGGATTAGCTTGTTCTTCTCCGTTTATGATCAGCTTGGCTTTTGGCGAAATAGTGAATGTAGCTTTGAGTTTAGATATACCTAAACCAGAATCCTTCTTGTAGAAGGTCGATCCACTTTTTTCGAGCGTAATATCTGCATTAAGGTTGTTAAGTTCAGCACTAAATGAGAATGCATCCAGGGTACAATCTGAGCTCAAATCTTTGGTTACATTCAAATGATAAGTCTGATGAATTCCCGTATTAAACCCGATTCCTTCAACTGTATAGTCAAGCGTAGGATTAGTTACGAAATTGTTACTGGTTATCCCACTTGTTTGAATCGTACTTCCTACCTTAACAAGCGATTGCTGAACTGAAGAGAACTCCGAAACAATAGCGTTTAATGAAGCGTTTTCGTTCATAATGCCTCTAAATGTTTTAGAAGACTCGTCAAATTCAACAGGTATTTTCTCATCAACAAGACTTACATCCTTTAATAAGTTTCCAGGTGTATTCCAGAATTTATTTTCTCCAACACCGCTAAAATCGCTGTTCAGCGCAATGCCAGTATTATCATTCGATGAGTAATCGTAAACAAAGGCGCCATTTCCTTCCTTAAATTTATAGTAAGCGAACATGCCAGTGGTATTTGGCGCATAATCAGTCATCATGTTTGCCGCAATGGTTGCCCGATCGCGAGCCGAGTTCCAAACACGCAATTCATCAATGCTGCCATAATATGGCTGAGAATAGGTTGAATTTGAGCCTATGCGAACAGGCGATGTAAGGTTGCTCGCCTGTGTTACTTTGGCATTGTTAGAAAGAGGTTGTTCTATTCCATTAATGTAAAGCTTGATTGTGCCATCGGATGCCGATGTAACAGCGATATGCTGCCATTCATCGTTCTTAACGGAGTTGGATGGACTCATAAATAACTGTCCTCCAATGCTTAGTAATAAACAATTGGTGTTGTAAGCTGCCGGATAGTATTCACTGTGATGAATAATAGAAAAACCCTTGCTGAATATGGTTCCATATTTAGGATTCTTGCTGGGCTTCATCCAGAATTCTACTGTAAAGTTGTTTGTAAGATTAAAGCGGTTAATAAGCAAACCGGAAACAATAGCATTACCTGTAGTATAGGAGCTAACAACGTTAGTTGAGGCATTGGCATCGCGGACAATCTGAATTGATTTTTTGTCGTTTTCGTGCGCGTCGTCATTGACCAGTTTTGTATATACATCTATATCATAGGTATTCAATGTGCTCAGATCGGCATTGGTTGTAAAATTTACCAAAGCGGTTGCTCCAGGAGCGAGTGGCCCGGCTACAGATTGAACAACTTCTGTTCCGCCATTTATACTATAGGCAACATCTATATTACTTACGGGTAGTGTACCATAATTCTGGATGGTTGCAGAAATAGCTGATGAAGAGTTTCTTCGAGGATTTATATTCCCAATTGCCGAGACGCCAACATCGGAGGTACTTGGAAGTGAAGTAACACTTATTGTTGCTGTATCATTATTATTAACTGCATCGTCGGGATTTTGTGCCCAAACTTTCAGTTTATAAGTAGCAGGTGCTGAAAGGTTCGCTTTGGTAGAGAAAGATAATAGTTGACTGGCACCCGAAGTAAGACTTACAGTAAAAGTTTCCTTAACCGGAGTCTTATCGTTTATCTTATAATATACATCGCAACTATTAATATCCTGTACGCCATTGTTTTTTAAAGTAAAGCTGACTTCCTCATCATTTATTCTTATTACTGCAGCCTGTAAGGGGTTATTAATAGCAGTAACGGCAAGATCAACGTTTGGTTTATCCACGCACTCTATTGTTGCTACGAAACCTTTATCGTTAACTCCTTCGTCTGATGTAAATTTCAGGGTTAGTTCACCATTTGGAGCCGAAGAAGTAAATGAAGGAGGCAACACGTAGCCATCTAGCTTACCTAATAGCGGAGAGGAAGTACTTGGTCCATCATAAATATACAAAAAGTCATAACCTTCTTCAAGGGCAAACTCGCTGAACGTGATTTTTACGTTTTTGCCAGCAGCATCTGGCTTGATTGTTCTTACCGAACTCATATAAGCGGGATAATCATCTAATTTCCCGCCTGCATCCGTTAGTGTAAATCCGCAACCAGTAAGGGTACCTGTACCCGATGTCATTTTAGGAGACGAATCAACATTCTTGACCATTGTTTTAGCGTCATTATCGCTTACAAGATCACCAGGCAGCTTAACTTCGGCCTTTATTTCATAAGATCCTTCAGCTGAAAAATCTGCTTTTTGGACGAAATCGTAGGTTATTTCGGTAAATGGATTGATCGGTCCTGGGATTACCTCGCTTACAGGAGTAGATTTCTCTACTTTATAGGAAACAGGTATGGAAGACACGGTATTGCCTGACAGGTTTTTGATCGTAATGGTTATTGTTTCAGGGTTAGTACCGGTGTTTGACACACTCAATCCAGTAAGGGCCATGTCTTTGGGCGGCTCATAGAGTTCTACGTTGTCAATATTCACAAAGTCGCCTTTATCATAATTATCATTGGTAAAATCGTAATTACCACTTGAGTTAAGGTATGTTGTATAGTTGGTTTTGCAGACAGCCTCAAATTCTATGTTTAAAGTACTGCTTCCTGCAAAGGAGGTCAAATCGAAGTAAACCGATTGATAACTTATAGAGCTGGCAGCTCCAAAAATCTGCGTTCCATCTGCACTGGAAACGGGTGTTCCATTCACTTTTACCCTAAAATAAGACGTACCTGCCGTTGTCCTGAATTTTTGACGATAATCAAACTTAAGGATCATTTGTTTGCCGGCAAAATCTGAAGCATCAATGTTACAAATATTTGCTTTGGAAATATAAGCAGCATTTTTGGTAAAACACGCTTCTGCAGTTGTCGATGATGCATCCCAAGCAGGTGTTATTGCTGTGGCTGGCCCTTCCAAACGTATACCATACTGCTGGGCTGTGTTCACATATTTTACAGAGCTTAGTCCATTGTTGCTGGTAAATGTAAAATTAGAAGCCATTTGACTTTCGAAGTCTTCTTTAATAGGAAGCTTATTGACTTTATTGGCAGGAATCGCACTAACTGCGAGCGATCTTTCGCTGTCAGCTCCGGTTGTTAAATCAATTGCTCTTACCGCAAAGTAGTTGTCATTGTCCGATAACAATTCGGCAACACTATAGCTATTGGAACTTACCTCTGCCAGACGTTCATATACTTCTCCATTAAGCTTAAGAACCTCGTACTTGGCATTATTAATGGCCTTCCAGGTAATAGTAGCGCTCTTTCCTCCGCAACTTACTTCGTCAATCTTAACTTCTGTAGGGGTTGTCATTATGTTAAACGTCCCATTGGTAGCACTGAAGTTCGTTCTACAGGATACACGAATTTTACCTTTTACAGTGTTTAATGTATTCGGAACCGTCCACAAATAGCTTCTTTGATTGGAGGGAATGTTTGATGCAATGGTATTGTATGTAACCCCTCCGTCTTCGGAATATTCGAGTACGAAATTACCAGTATACCCTTCAGAGTCCCAATGGATCATTTCTTTCGCACCCGGCTCAAGACTTTCGCCACCAATGGGGTATGTTAAGGTAATGTAAGGCATAACTACATCATAAACAATGGCAAAATTCTGAACGCCATCAGGTATTTCTGTTCCGTCAATTTGTATAGTATAAACTCCGGCTTGGGGGATTGTTGATTGTAACTTGTTCGAGATTATTCAAATTATCGGTTCCTCTTACGGCAGCCTTATCCGGATTCTGTGGATCCAGAACCCATGGCAAATACGTAACCCCTCCATTGGTAACCTTAAGATCGACATTATTAATAATGGCTTTTGAAGTTCCCGGTGTTCCATAGCTATCGGTCCAGGATAGCATGACTTTGAGGGCTGTAGCACCCGCCGGTATCGAAACCTCCTTGGTATAGGATTTTCCTTGCGCAACAGAAGCATTCATGTAAGTGTTGTTTTCGAGGACATGAACAGCTCTTAATCCGTTAATAGAGCCATATCCAAATTTATAATCGGGTCCCGCATTTCCAAGATCGGTTGCGGTATTACAAGCAAGAGCTCTAAGTAAAGCCGATGTTGGTTTCTGATTTCCATGTGTTTCTTTATACCGCTGGTATATGAGAGCCATAGTTCCGGCAACACCAGGAGTAGCCATTGAGGTTCCATCCATGTAACCATAGGAGTTATTAAAAAAGGTTGAATATACATCTACGCCATCACCACTAATGTTCGGGATGAGACGACCATCCATTGACGGGCCAAAACTACTGAAAGAGCTCATTTCGCTCTGTTGATCAACGGCAGCAACGATTAAAGCGTTTTTCAGGTTTTTTGATGTTGTATAGAACCCACCAGGACAAATAGTTTGATCATTCCCAGCCGAATATACAAATAGGAATGTGGGATATTTGTACGCAAGTAAATCCTCATTTGCATCGGTATAGTTGTAAGCGAACGGATTTGGGCACGTTGTTACTCTCATGCCGAAGGAGTTTGACGTAAGCTCAATTCCATCTTCCACAATGGACTTTTCTCTTTCCTGAAAATTAGCTAGGCCGTTTGACTGGGTATTGAAGTTCCATGAAACGATATTAATTTCGGGGGCCATGCCTCTGGCAGAAGGATCTAATAAACCAGCACTTCCTATTGTTCCGCAGGTATGTGTTCCATGATCGGTAGTATGCATCTCGAATTCCCGTACCTTAATTCTTTTCCCAAAGTCGCGATGGTTTTCAACATCGGCATCCCACAAACCCAGGGTTACGCCTTTTCCGGTCAATCCATACCCAAGTCCTCTTATTTTTGAGTTGAGGACGTTGGACCGATGAAGATTGACGCCTTCTTTATTGTTAAGCTCGGCGGGAGGGGCAATCATCTCAATATTCTGAATCCATGCCAGTTTAGCTAAATTTGCTATTTCTTCTTTGCTGGCTTCGGTTTGTATGAGCCTGAATTGCTCATCTATAGAAACGCCCGATTGGAGGGAAGAAGAAAGGTCGCCTCTGATTTTCAGGATATCTGCCCCCTGAAAATAGGTAATTATGATTTTTACTTTCCCTTTGTCTCCTCTGGCGTATTTAGGAGTGGCTTCGTTAAGCAGATTGGGATCTATTTTATAGGATGGCAAAATAGATATTAAAGCCCGGATATTTTTTGCCGAAGCGCGGCTGATGCTGTAAAACTTCTGAGATACAGCTGCATAAAATGCATTTCCCTGCAAATAGTTTAAAAGAGTAACTCCTTCTTTGCTAAGGGCATTTCTTTCCTCTTGGGTTGGAATTTGGTTGAATTGCAGAATTAAATATTCTACCTGATCAGTCGTGTTAGTACGCTGAGCTTTCAACATTTTTTTTGCGTCTTGAAAGTTTGGCTGCGGAGCAATCCTATTGTTGTTAACTGTAAAAGCATAGGATTGATGATCCGTTTTTTGAGCGGATACTCCTGTAAAGAGTACCCCAAAAAGGAAAAAGATTAGTAAATGATTCTTCATAGGCTTATATTTAATGATTAAAGATTTATCAATTATTATTAATGGGGATATATTCAATTCAACAGATGAACAATTAACGCATCGCCATTTTTAAGAATGAGTGATATCTTTTATATCACGTTTTACTTTAATAACATTTGACTTTTAGTATAAAAAATTCTAAAAAGCTAAAGATATTTGATTTTTATAAAAAAAAGCAGGGTCTAACAAAAACTGTTTGACGTTTGTACGTTTTTATTATGCAAAACTAATTGGGCATTGTTCATTTCTAATTGTAAAAACGTGGATGAATTTTATAATAATCGTTTCTTTTTCTTTATTTCGCATACAATTAGTCTTTAATATGTCTATAAACTGACGATTTATGGAGAAAATTAACCCCATCATTCACGAAAGCTGGAAAGAGGTTCTTTTTGACGAATTCAACAAACCATACTTTGCGGATTTGAAGAAGTTTTTGGTTGAGGAGAAAGCATCGTATGCGGTTTATCCTCCGGGTAATTTAATTTTCAATGCCTTTAACCAAACCCCTTTCGACCAGGTAAAAGTGGTGCTGCTGGGACAAGATCCTTATCATGGAAGGGGCCAGGCGCATGGTTTGTGCTTTTCTGTTCCCCTAGGCATTGCGGCGCCGCCTTCGCTCGTTAATATCTTTAAAGAAATTCAGACAGATATTGGTCTGCCGGTTCCCAATCATGGCAATTTAGAGGCCTGGGCCAAACAAGGCGTATTGTTATTGAATGCAACGCTCACCGTAAGAGCTAACCAAGCATTATCTCACCAGAACAAAGGATGGGAAACATTTACCAACCGGGTTATTCAGGCACTCTCAGAAAGAAAAAAAGGACTGGTATTTTTGTTATGGGGTCGCAATGCAAAAGCCAAGGAGGCTTTCATCGATACTTCAAAACACTTTATACTTAAAGCAGCGCATCCTTCGCCGTTTTCGGCCGATAGTGGATTTTTCGGATGCAGGCATTTCTCCAAAACCAACGAAATACTTCAAAGGCAATCGATAACGCCCATTGACTGGAAACTATGAAACACCTTTGAGTAAATACATCATGGCTGGTAAATTGAACAAGATGTTCACAGAACCTGTCCAAGGGCGGGTAGAGGAGTGTAATACAATAGCTTTAAGTACTTCAAATTTATTCTCAGGTATTTGATAATTCATTTTTAGTAGTATCTTTGCAGCCTAATTTTTTAAAACAAGTAGGTTTAATTTAAAAAGCGTAACGTATGCCTGTAAAAATCAGATTGTCACGTCATGGTAAAAAAGGATATGCCTTTTACCACATTGTAGTAGCTGATAGCAGGGCGCCACGGGATGGCCGATACATCGAACGTTTGGGAGTTTACAATCCAAACACGAATCCTGCTTCTGTTGATTTAGATTTCGACAGAGCACTAGATTGGCTGCAAAAGGGCGCTCAACCTACCGATACTGCACGTTCTATTCTTTCCAAACAAGGAGTTTTAGTGAAGAAACATCTGCTCGAAGGTGCCAAAAAAGGCGCATTCACTGTAGAAGCTGCTGAACAGAAATTCGAAAGCTGGGTTAAAGAAAAAGAATCAAAAATCCAGTCGGAAAAAGATCAAGCCACAAAAGCTAAAGAAGCTGACCGTAAACAACGGTTAGAAGCAGAAGCCAAAGTTCGCGAAGCAAAAGCTGAAGCTGTTGCTAAGAAACTCGCTGAACAAGCTGCTGCCGAAGCTGCAAAAGCTGCTCCTGCAGCCGAAGAAGCCGCTCCTGAAGCTCCAGCTGCTGAATAATCTGCAACGGATGGATAAGTCCGAGCTGATATCGATTGGTGTACTCTCTAAACTTCACGGTTATAAAGGTGCATATCAGTTTTACAGCGAACGGACTATCGACGACGATATCGAAAACCGGGAATCAGTTTTCCTTGAAATACAAGGACTATTGGTTCCCTTTTTTATTGAGTCTATTAATGTAACGTCCGACAATACAGCAGTTATAAAATTCGAAGATATTGACAACCCTGAAACGGCAAAGGAATTTGTTTCATGCAATGTTTTCGTTCTTTCGAAGGGAAAGGCGTCCAAACCATCTAAAAAGAAGAAAGAAGAAGATTTCAAAGGTTTTGCGGTAATAGACAAGACACAAGGTAATATTGGTGCGGTAAATGATATTCTCAACTATAATCAGAATATCCTGTTAAGTGTAATGAAGGACGGTAACGAAATCCTAATTCCGGTTTCTGAAGAAATCATCCAAGCGATTGACCACAAGAAAAAAGAGATTCTTATTGATGCTCCAGAGGGATTGCTTGATTTGAATTAAAACTTTTTTCGTTTCATGCAGCATATTTTTTTAGCGTACGTCTTTGGTATGAACGTTAAAAATTTAGAAATGAAAAATCATAAATTTACATCGATTATTTTGGCAGTTCTGTTTATAACAACTGCTTCCAATTGCAATACGTATTCCGCAGATAACAATTATTCCGGATCTCAGGACTCTAAAAGAGAAGTACGTAATGTCGATAAATTTTCGGCTATAGGCTTGTCTGTTTCGGCTGATGTGTATGTAACCCAGGGGTCTCCTCAAAAAGTTGAGCTTGAGGGAGCTGCTTCCGATCTTGAAAAAATTGTTACTGAAGTTGATGGTAACAAACTAAAAATTAAGACACAACCGGGAACATGGCATGTTGGTAAGGTAAAAGCATACATTACTGTCGAAAATATCAACTCGCTTTCTGTTTCGGGGTCTGGATCATTATTCATCGAAAAATCATTGGAAACTGACGAGCTTAATCTGGCTGTTTCGGGAAGTGGCTCGATCGACGTCAAAAACCTTAAAGCAAATTCAATAGAGTCTGCCATTTCAGGATCTGGAGAAATTCGTCTTTCGGGAGGCGGCAAAGTTGTTGAGTCGCAGAGAATAGCTATCTCCGGATCGGGCGACTTGTATGCCGAAAGCCTCGAAACCCGTGACGCCGAAGTGCATGTAAGCGGTTCAGGGGAATGCAAGCTTTTTGTATCCGGTAAACTAGATGCCAGCGTATCGGGTAGTGGCGACGTGTATTACAAAGGCGAAGCTGTTGTTAAAGCCCATGTTTCGGGTTCCGGCAAGGTAAGGAAAATGTAAAACTCAATGATATTCGGTTTCATTAGTAAAAAGCTTCAAGAGTTCCCAGATTTTACGGCAACCTTGAAGCTTTTTATATACTAATTAATTGTATTAGTGTTTATTTTCTTAAGATCTCGACCTCTCCATTAAGTCCAACCTTAATGATTTGAGATGGGGTGTGCTTTGTAGTATCATTCTGGTGCCATTCTACAATATAATCCACAGCGTTTTTTATTTCGTCCGAAACCTCATTAAAGAAAGCCGGAGAGGCTTGTCCGCTGATGTTTGCCGATGAGGAAACGATGGGTTTATTGAGCTTTCGAATAAGCTTTTGGCAGAAATCGTCATTGACAACCCGTATGCCAATGGTTCCGTCGGGAGAAATCAGGTTCGAAGCAAGGTTTACGGCGCCTGGGTAAATGATGGTCATGGGTAGATCATTCACCTCAATAAGTTGAATGGCGAGGTCGGGAATTTCTTTTACATAGCGGCCAATGCGATCGATGTGATCAACCAAAACCAGCATACATTTATGTTCTTCACGCTGCTTCAGTTGGTATACCTTTTTAACTGCCTCAACATTGGTAGCGTCACATCCTATTCCCCAGATGGTATCGGTAGGATAGAGGATGATGCCTCCCTTTCGGAGTATTTCAGCGGCTTTCTGGATGTCTTGTTCCATTATGCCTTGAAATTACCTAATCCTTTATAATCGAGCGTTGCGAAGTAATCTTCCATGGTTTCGGCACGACGGATCTCAACAACATCGCCATTTTCGCGCAGAAGAAGTTCTGCAGAACGCAGTTTACCATTGTAATTGAAACCCATAGAATGTCCATGTGCACCTGCATCGTGAATTACAACAATATCGCCAGGTTCCATTACAGGCAATAGGCGGTTTATAGCAAACTTGTCGTTATTTTCGCAAAGGGAGCCGGTTACATCGTAAGCGGTTTCGTGCGGTTTACTGCCTTTGCCCATCACCGAAATGTGGTGGTACGAACCATAAAGCGCTGGGCGCATAAGGTTTGCCATACAGGCATCGAGCCCGGCATACTTTTTATAAGTATTTTTAATGTGAAGTACTTTCGATACAAGGAATCCGTAGGGACCTGTAATAGCACGTCCTGATTCGAAACAGAGTTTCATTGGGTCAAGGCCATTACCTTCGATAATTTGCCGATACAGCTTATGAATGCCATTGCTCATCACCTCAAGATTAACAGGAGTCTGTTCCGGACGATAGGGGATACCAATTCCGCCGCCCAGGTTGGCAAATTCGAAACGGATATTCAAGGCTTTCGACAACTCTGCTACCAATTCGAAAACGATTTCGGCAGTTTCCATGAAATAGTTTGGGTCCAGCTCGTTCGATGCCACCATGGTGTGGATTCCAAAGCGTTTCACACCTTTGTCGCGAAGCATTTTATATCCTTCAAATAATTGTTCGCGTGTAAAGCCGTATTTGGCTTCTTCTGGTTGACCGATAATCACGTTGCCTTCCTTTAGAGGGCCCGGGTTATAGCGGCAGCAGGCTAATTCAGGCAGACGGGCATTCTTTTCGAGGAAAGTAATATGTGAAATATCGTCGAAATTAATAATAGCGCCAAGTTCCAATGCTTTTTCGAATTCATCGAGCGGTGTGTCATTGGATGTAAACATGATTTCTTCGCCTCTTAAGCCAACGCGCTCAGCGAGTTCTAACTCGGCCATTGAGCTACAATCGATACCAAATCCTTCGCTGCGTAAAATCTTCATCAAGTAAGGATTGGGGGCTGCTTTTATAGCATAATATTCCTTAAACCCAGGATTCCAGGAGAAAGCCGAGTTAAACTTCTTTGCATATGCCTTTATTCCTTTTTCATCGTAAATATGAAATGGTGTAGGGTGCTTCTCAATTATCTTTTCCAGTTGTTCCTTGGTAAATGGTAATTTTTTCTCGATCATAGACATCAATTATTTTTTTAAAGCCCACAAATTTACCAAAATGAATCTGAAATCATGAATAAAATCATGAAAATCATAAAGGGAGGGTAATAGCATCTATTTCGAGCGGAAGCTAAGCAGGTAGGCTGTTACAGCTACTCCAATTCCTATAACTACCCATTTTACCCAAATGTACGGCATGAAAAAAATTACTGATAGCAATAATGTCGCCCACATAAGCGTAAGCGCAATAATTTTAGTCTTAACAGGAATAATCCTCTTTTCATAGAAGTCGGAAACCATCTTGCCAAACAGTTTGTGTTGCATGATATAATTGTGAAACCGCTCAGAGCTTTTCGCAAAGCAATAAGCTGCCAACAAAATGAAAGGTGTAGTGGGCAATACCGGCAGGAAGATACCGATAAACCCCAATACCAATGAGGAAATCCCAATAAATAAAAAAAGAGATTTTACGAACTTTTTCAGCATTTACAATGAGTTGCTAATCCTGAATTAACCAAATAACTCTGGGCTGAGCGATCCGGAGGCAATTTCGCGTACTTCGCCAGTCATCTTTATGTTCCAGGCAGGATCAATCTCAATATGCAAATTGCCACCAGGCATTTTAATCGTTACATCGCCATCTACCAGTCCTTTCTTGTACATTGCGCATGCCACAGCTGATGAAGAGCTGCCAGAAGCCAATGTATAACCTGCGCCACGTTCCCATATCGATATCTCAACTTCTTTACGGGATAATACTTTTGCAAACTGCACATTGATGCGGTTCGGGAACATCGAATGGGTTTCAATTAACGGACCGTACTCTTTTGTAATCGCCTCGTTCAATGAATCTACAAGAATTACACAATGCGGATTACCTACTGACACACAGTGAATGTTGAACGCCTTGTCTTTTATGGTAAGTGTTTCTCCAAAGCACTCTTCCTTACTAAAATTAACGGGTATGTCGGACGATTTGAAAATGGCCTTCCCCATATCTACCTTCACCTGGGTGGCTCTTCCGTTCTTTTCTTCAATAATATGCGCAGTTACAACGCCTCCCAATGTATGAATGGTAAACGATTTCTTGTGTGCAAACTTATAATCGTATAAATATTTAGCAAATATGCGCAATCCATTGCCGCTCTTCTCAGCTTCCGACCCATCTGGGTTGAATATACGAAGGCCAAACTCTGCATAAGGCGTATCGCGCTTCATGAGTATACCGTCAGATCCTATCCCATAATGATAATCGCAAATAAGGCGAACCTTTTCGGGGGTTATGTTAATATCCAGATTGTCATGATCGAGAACGATATAATCGTTACCTAAACCGTGCGATTTTACAAAGAAATTTTGCATACAAATTTATTTAATAGCAGTAAAATTAGGGAATCTAACTTAATTATGAAGTACGTTTTATGGATTTTTTAAAAAATGATGTAGGTTTGTAGTTTAATTATGTAAAAGTA
The DNA here is from genome assembly GCA_036261135.1 of Bacteroidales bacterium. Taxonomy (GTDB): domain Bacteria; phylum Bacteroidota; class Bacteroidia; order Bacteroidales; family JAAUTT01; genus JAAUTT01. The sequence continues at coordinate 7,604 of DATALJ010000290.1, read as the reverse complement.
TTGACCAATGGCATTTATTAACGAAAATTATCTGAAATTAAAGGCAGGGTATCTGTTTCCCGAAATTGGCCGCCGTGTAAGAGAATATACACAAGCGCATCCCGATAAAAAAGTAATCCGCATGGGTATTGGCGACGTTACACAACCGCTCGTTCCTACAGTTGTCAAAGCTTTTCACGAAGGTGTTGAGGAAATGGCCAAAGCAAGTACTTTTAAAGGGTATGGTCCTGAGCAAGGTTACGATTTTCTTCGCGAAGCCATTGCAAAAAACGACTACCAGGCGCGTGGCGTGAATATTTCGGCCGACGATATCTTCGTTTCCGATGGTTCTAAGTGCGACACTGGTAATATTCAGGAAGTGTTCGGAAATCAAAATAAAATAGCCATTTGCGATCCTGTATATCCCGTATATGCTGACACTACCGTAATGTCAGGTAAAACTGGCGAATGCAAAGACAATGGATACTTCGAAGGCATCATCTACATGCCTTGTAATGAGGCAAACGGCTTTATTCCTGATCTTCCAAAAGAAAGACCTGACCTTATTTTCCTTTGCTTCCCCAATAATCCAACCGGCACGGTTGCTACAAAAGCGGAATTGAAGAAATGGGTAGACTATGCCATTGCTAATAAATGCATCATTCTGTACGATGCAGCTTACGAGGCATTCATTACAGATCCTTCTATACCGCATTCTATCTATGAAATCGAAGGTGCACAAAATGTGGCTATTGAATTCCGAAGCTTTTCTAAAACAGCTGGTTTCACTGGTACACGTTGTGCATTTACAGTAATACCTGAAGGCGTTGTTGCTTACGATGCAAAAGGTACTGCGCATAAAGTGAAACCTTTGTGGATGCGTCGCCATACCACTAAGTTTAATGGCGTATCGTACCCTGTACAAAAGGCTGCTGCTGCTATTTATACCGAGCAAGGCAAAAAAGAAGTGAAAGAAGTAGTTGCCTACTATCTGGAGAATGCCCGTATCATGAGGGAGAGTCTCTCTGCCGCCGGATATAAGGTATTTGGTGGCATTAACGGCCCATACGTATGGGTGCAGACAAAAAATGGAATGAAATCATGGGACTACTTCGATAAACTGCTGTACGAAGCCAATGTGGTTGGTACACCTGGTTCTGGATTCGGCCCTTCAGGCGAAGGCTATTTTCGGTTCTCTTCGTTTGCCGATAGAGACAATGTAATTGAAGCAATGGACAGGGTAAAAAACCTGAAGTTCTAAGAGGTTATATTACGCGAAGACGCGAAGCCGCAAAGAAAATCTCTTTAGCGGCTTCGCGTCTTCGCGTTTATATTATATTTCTCTTACTGCTAGTTTAATTTGGTATCAAACGCATCTCTCAGACCGTTTCCAATAAAATTGAAGGCCAGAACCATTAACATGATGGCAACGCCAGGGATGATGGCCAGATAGGCCTGGTTAAGAATGATGTAGCCGTAATGATCCTTTATCATGCTTCCCCACGAAGGCATAGGCGGTTGAACCCCAATACCCAGGAAGCTTAATCCGGCCTCCATGAGTATGGCTGAAGAAAAGTTCGCTGCCGAAATAATTATGACAGGTCCTATTACATTGGGCAGAATATGCCGGAATATGATTCGGAGGTCTCCAAATCCCAATGCTTTTGCAGCCTCAATATATTCTTTTTCGCGTATGCCAATTACCTGGCCGCGTACAATACGCGCCACTTCTACCCACATGGTTAACCCTACGGCAACAAATACCTGCCAGAAGCCTTTACCTAAAACAAGAGAGATTGATAAGACCATAAGCAATGTGGGTACCGACCATACTACGTTTACAATCCACATGATAATTGCATCGGTCTTTCCCCGGTAATATCCTGCAAATATGCCAAACGGAATACCGATGAGGAGAGAAATAAATACGGAAATGAACCCAACCGACAACGATACCCTGGCACCTATAAATAACCGGCTGAGCAAATCGCGCCCAAACTTGTCGGTACCTAGTAAGTAGCGTTTTTCTTTTATGTTGTTTTTCTGTAATTGTTGTTTTACTTCAGAAATATTAGCTTTCCGGCTGTTATTATTAATGTCGGTGAATGAGTAGTTACCTTTTTCATCCTTCAGAATTTTTTTCTGAGGATTTATTGGGTATACAACATCCACAATATGATACTTAACTTCAAAAATATCGGTTGTGTTGCCTGTATATTCCCGAACTATAATGGAATCGCCCTTTAGAATATAACTATTCATGGGCATCATTGTAAATTCAGGTTCTTTGCCATTAATCAGTTTCTGAAAAAATGAGACGCTGCTTTCTTCCTGGTTTTTTCGCAGGTGGAGCATTTGTACCTTAAACATGGGCGGACGTGCCGCTAATGACAAGATTTGCTGGTTGGCGTATGGACTGGAATCGGGAGTAATGAGGTAACCCAGAATAGAGATAACTACGGTAATAGCAATGAATACAATACCAGCAACCGATAATTTATTCTTTCTGAACCGCTTCCAAAACAAAGATTCTTCCATTCGGGTTATGCGCTTAGTTTTCTTGATTTCCAGTTGAAATTACCGGTAAAACTACCCAAAAAAGTAAAAGAAACATAAAAAAAATAGACACATTGTAGTACAGGAAAGCAATACATCAATTCTCCCTTTTTGAAAAACCGGGAAACAGCCCATAAAAAGGGCAAATCCACGATTGTCTTTATTCCAAGTAACAATAAAAAGAAGGTATAGTTTGACGAAACGAATGCGAATACAAGAAAGAAAAGTAGCAAGATGTTTATCTGTAACACGGCAAGGCCTGTAAAAATAATATCCTTGTCGGTATAAAATTTCGCTTTTGTTGTCCAGCGTCGCCGCTGATTGAAAAATTGTATCAGATTGCCAGCCAGTCGCGTACTAACTGTGGCTTCCTTTGACTTAGCAAAGTAAATTCCCTGAGGATATTGTTTTTTTACCTTTTCGAGAACGAACATATCATCACCGGAGGCAACTTCTTCGTTTGTATACCCTGATAGGATTTCTTTGATTATCGTTCGTGGAAACGCAAGATTTGCCCCATTACACATGATAGCGTGATGTATGGACGCTGCTCCGGCTGTTGACCCGAGCAGACTTAGGATTTCCAGTTGTTGTAGGGATTCGAACAGGTTAATTGGTTCACTGCCAATAACAGGAGCTAGGATAAGAGCAGGTTTTTTGGTAACGTAAATGTTAACAATGGTTTGCAGCCATTCCGGATGATAAATGCAATCAGCATCAGTAGTTACGAGCAGATCGCCTTTGGCTGAAAGAATGCCCTCCTGCAAGGCCGCTTTCTTCCCCGCTTTGTTCGATTGTAATGCAATAACTTTGTCAGTCCTTTTTAATAAAGATGCTGCAATTTCTGAACTACCATCTATGGAATGATCGTCAACAATAATAATTTCGGTACAATGGGGATTGTAATTCTGATTGTATAATGATTTGATAAGGGTTTCAAGATTATTTTTCTCGTTGCGAACAGGAATAATTACAGAAACAAATACGTTATGATGATTTTCGCTCGATTTAAAAGGCCTGAGTCTGATCCACCCATAGTAGAATGAGCCGATAACGCTAAGGTAAACGATTCCGGAAACGATTGTTAACAGAATCATTGCATCTTCTTATAAAGGTATTTGTTAATCTTGTTGAATAAGATATTCACGTTGATAGGTTTGCTTACATAGTCTACACAGCCCACTTCGAGGCACTTTTCGCGATCTTCTGACATGGCGTTGGCTGTTTGTGCAATAATGGGCAAATTCTTCCTGATCGCTTTAATGATTCGAGTAGCATCCAAGCCACTCATCTCAGGTAACTGAATATCCATAAGCACCATGTCAATATCAGGGTGGGTTTGGCAGTATTCGATTGCCTTAATTCCATTTTCGGCATGATAAATTTTAACATTGGTTTTTTTCAAAATACCTTCAAGAAATTTGAAGCTTACTTTATCGTCTTCAACAATAAGGAAAGAATAGTCTTTCCAATCGTAATTCTGCGGTTTTTCTAAATTTTGTTTGTCAGTATCCTCTACCTCGAAAGTAGGTATAAATGGAATGGTGAAATAGAAGGTGGAACCATGCTTAAGCTCGGATTTAACCCATATTTGACCACCCAGTAGTTCTATAAGTCCTTTGGATATGGCAAGTCCTAGCCCGGAACCTCCAAATTTGCGGGTTAATGAGTCGTCGGCTTGTGTAAACCGGTCAAATATTACTTTTTGCTTTTCAGGAGGAATGCCAATGCCCGAATCTTTCACGTAGAACGCCAATTTGTCGCTTTCGAGGAAGTATCCGAATTCAACAAAGCCGCACTCTGTGAATTTCAGTGCGTTGCCAATCAAATTGATCATTATTTGCTTCACACGATCGGGATCTGTGTATATGCTGGTGTTGTCCGGCAATGTTTTATTGATGTACAGATCGAGGTTTTTCTTCGATTTGTAAACCGGACTGGAGGAAAATAATCCGAGTAGTTGATCTACCATTGGGTTAAGGCGGAACGATTTACGGATAATTTTCATCTGGCCGGCCTCTATCTTGGATACGTCAACAATATCGTCAATAAGATTCAGCAATGTTTCGCTGTTTTTGTTGATTAATTCAACGTATTCCCGGCGTTGTTCGGCAGTAATCTCCGGAATACCTAGTAATTGGGTCATGCCTAGGATGCCATTCATTGGCGTACGTATTTCATGACTCATATTGGCCAGGAATGCTGATTTTAACCGATCGGATTCTTCGGCCTTTTCTTTTGCACGTATTAACTCATTTTCCAGTTGTTTGCGGTGCAGCGAGATGGATGCCTGGAAGAGAAATGTTTCTATAATTTTTTCGTCTCTGATGGATTGACCAGACTTGGCAGCAATAAGAACAACTCCATATAGATTACCGCCGCGCATTAACGTCATCGAATAGAATTCATTTAATTGCAACAATTTTTCAAGCTCTTTGCAGTCAATTTCAGGAATCTGTCCCAGCGTAGCCGAGTAAAGCCCCTTTTTTATAGGATAAATGGAATGTTCACGTTCAAGGAGTTTTTTGCGAAGTTTTGGAGTTAATCTTATTTTTATGTCTTCCGGGTTTTGGCCAAGTATCTGTAAAATATTGTCGAGGTTGCGGTTAATACCCGAAATGTAGCGTAAGGCCAGGGAGTTGTCGGCCTCATTGAATGAGCAAACCGTTACAATGGCATTCTTTGTAAGTTCGGCTAGCTTCTTGCCGATAAAAATAAAGATATCATCGTCGGTTGAGAAGCAAAGAAACTTGAGCGCCGTATTGGATAAGAATACCAGGTTTTTGTTGTAGCTCTTTTCACGGTCTTCGGCTATTTTGCGGTCGGTTATATCAATCATTACACCACGGAAACCGGTGGGAGAGTTGCCAACATGCATGATATTCGCATAAATAAGCACAGGAAATACCCTGCCCGAACGCGAAACGGCCATATATTCCTGACCTCTGATGTCTTCGCCCTGTGTAAGCCGCGAAAAATTTTCCTTGGCTCGTACCCTGTCGTTTGGGCTTAGGATATCAAACAGGTTGATGGATAACAACACGTCGTCGCTCGTAAATTCAATTACTTCGAAGGCTTTTAAATTAAGGAAAGTGAACCTGCCGGAGAGATCGGTTTCAAAAACCATTTCGGGCAGCAGCGTTACAAGCTCTTTAAATTTTTCTTCGCTGAATTTTAAAGCCAGTTCCGATTTCTTCCGACTGGTAATATCACGTGCAATTCCTGCAATACCTATCACCTGGTCCTGATCGTTAAGGATTGGGGTCTTGAAAGTCTCGGACCACCGCAATTCTCCGTTTTCTTCATCAACCTCCTGGAAGAGTTTTCTGGATTTCGATAGCAAAACCTCGTTATCGGTCGATTCGGATTTTTTTGCCGATTCCGGGGGTAAGATCTCAAAATCCGTACGGCCTACCAGATTACTCCGATTCGTATTGTAATGCGTTGCGAATGGCTGGTTTACCATGATATACCTGCCATTGCTGTCTTTAAGCCAGGCAAAATAGGGAATATTGTCCAGTAAAGCCTCCAGTTGCGCCTGACTTTCGGTAAGGTTATTCTCCAGCGTTTTCTGATCTGTGATATCGCTGATCATCATTACCTGCCGAATCAGTTCTCCCTCTCTGTTGAAGATAGGGAAGGAGCGGTTCCAAATCCAAACAATACTGTTATCGGGCTTTATAATGCGGTATTGGATATCGAATTTCCGGTACGATTTAAATAGCTCGCTGTCAATAACTTTGTAAAGTTTTTGTTTGTCTTCCGGATGGGCAAAGTCAATAAAAAAATTAGGGGTTTTATGAATCTGGACGCCGGCAATGCCAAATATTTTGTCGAAAGCATGATTCCAATATTGTACCATGTTGTCGCTCATAAGAATAATAGCATCCGATGAATTTTCGGCTAGTTGGCGAAATTTGATCTCACTTTCCTCCAGCGTCTTTTCAAATTGTCTGCGGTACGTAAGGTCGCGAATGGCAGTTACACGTACGTTTCGTCCTTTGAAAATAATAGGTCGCGAAAAGATTTCAACTTCAATTTCTTCACCATTCTTTTTGCGGAGAAAAGTATTATATGCCATCTGCCCTTCGGAACGAATGCCTTGAATTACTTCTTTTCGGTATTCGGTAACTACAAATTCGAGTACGCTTTTGCCAATTATTTCACTTTCGGTAAACGCAAGCATAGACAGAAGGCGGGAATTGGTATCGATGATGATTCCATTCTCGTGAATAAGTATTCCTTCGTAGGTTGAATCGGCAAGTTGCTTAAAACGCTGTTCGCTTTCGCGCAATCCTTCCTCTACATTCTTGAATTTCATTACCTTCTCTTCAAGAATCCGGATGCGTTTTTCTAAGTTCTCATTAAGGTTTAATAATTCCTCGTATGAGAGTTTCAGCGTTTTATTCATTTACCTCCTCCCTGTCCAATAATGAATATTATGACATAATAATAAGATGCAAGAAAGCAAAAAAGGCGAATTTATTCAATCATATTACATTGAATAAGCCAATACATCAGGAGAATTTCCACGAAGGTAGGAGAGTGTGCTGGTTGTAGTCTGGTATTCAGAGTTATAAGAAAAAGCTTCAGAAAGATTTAGTGACCAACAACAATATCTTGCATACCAGCAGTTTTAAAGTTTGTTCCTACGATTAATCTCATCGCGGATAATTGAAGCTCTTTCATAATTTTCTTTGCTTATAGCTTCTTCAAGTAATTCTTTTAAAGCATCGATATCAATGTCTTTCAGTTCTTCGTTTTCAACAATGGAAGGTTCTGGCTCCATTTTAAAGTCATCAGCGTCCGCTTTTTTCCCTTTTGCTTCACTGTCGAAATCAATAACAATTCCGGCACGTGTAAGAATATCTTCCGAGGTATAAATGGGACATTTGAAGCGTAGCGCCAATGCAATGGCATCGGAGGTGCGGGCGTCAATAGAAATACGGGTTTGCCCGTTATCGCATATCAATTTGGAGAAGAATACACCTTCTTCTAATTTATATATATTTACTTCAACAAGGGAAATCTTGAAAGCCTGGGAAAAGTTAACGAATAAGTCGTGGGTA
>DATALJ010000283.1:0-4012 GCA_036261135.1 Bacteroidales bacterium | reverse complement strand
TGGGCGTTATATTCCCAAGCGTCTTTAGTTTTGTCCAGAAGTGCAGTGTAAAAGGATCTATCTCCTGGCGGAGACATTGCTTATTATCTTCATTGATGGATGCAGCCAGCGGCATGCCATGCATGTTGCCCGATGGTGTTGTAAAGGGAGAATGGAGATCGGCATGTGCGTCAATCCAAACCACACCAAGCCGGGCGTTAGGCCTGGCCATCTTAATACCGGCAATTGTTCCGGCCGCACAGCTATGATCGCCGGATATTAATACGGGAAAATGTCTGTTGTTGATGGAATGATGCACCTCATTAGCGATAGAATGGCAGGTTTGGTATATGGTTTCAATATTCCGGGCAAACGGCGACGAATAGCCATTGGGTACGGGGATATGGCAACGTTTTGCTGATATGGTCCGAAAGGGATTTGCGATTTCCTGTTGTGCCATTTGTTCCAATGCCTCAAATCCAAAACTGGCACCACGCGTGCCTGCGCCTAAATCGGAGCAGACTTCGATGAGTCGAATGTTTTTCTTCAAGTCCTAAAAAGTTAGTTCATGCAAAGAAATCATTGCAGTGTGTCCTAAACTTTAGATGTTTCTTAAATAAATCTTAGATTGATGATGCGGAGGAGCGGGTAGGTTAGTAAAAAAAACATGGCTTTGTTGGTCATGTTCGGCGCAGGTTAAGCCTGTTAATATGAGTGTATCCAAAAAGTGCTTCGTAGAGGCGTAATCAGGAGATTACGCCTAGTTTACTTCTTTGATAAACAAAATGAAGCGCTGAGCGTAGTCTCCTGACTACGCTCGAAATTTTCAGCTTTTTGGGCAATCCTCACTGTGAGGTTATATCGAAATGATTAATTGCTGTAATGCACACGCACCCTTCTGGTGTACAATTCCAAAAGATCCTGAGCCTTGTCTGTTGCCGCTATCTGATTTTCCAGTGCTTTTGTGTCCTGGTAAAAAACGCTCAGGGCTGTATCTACCACCTGATTGAGCTGCTCGCTGGCTTCAGTCTCCGATAGTTCTTTGTGCTTAACACTCTTCTTCAGGTACGATTCCAGCTTCTTTACAGAATTGTAAATAACAGGCTTCCTGGTCATGGTGGTAGTTGCCGGATTGCCAGGGGCAATTTTGGCTTCGTACGTATATATTTTGTCCAACAGGTACATCTTTTGGGCTATTTCGTTGCCAAAGAAGTTGGTTCCTATAAGCTGAGGGTCGGTATCCTTAGGTAATTCAGGTTTCGAATATACAGTGTATTCGAAAACAGTAACATTGGCAGGGGCCATGTTTGGCAACTCCTTTTCAGGTGCGGAAGTTCTCTTGGTAAGCATTACCAACTCCTGCGCATAGGTGCTATATCCAAGCAGGAGCAACACAGTTGAGATTAAAATTCGATTTTTCATACGGTTGATTTTGGTTTTTTCTTCTGATTTTCAGAAGCAAAGGTAAGGCGGCAATCTTAGGCCTGCGTTAAATGGATCTTATTTTGATGTTAAATGTGAAAAGGCAGACCATAGTCGATGGGCGATAGTCTACAGGAAAAAAGAGAAGCTGGCTAGCTTTTGTCAACAAGAATCAGTGCTTCTTCCAGGATATCGAAGGCTTGGTTGAGCTGTGCTTCGGTAATGATGAGTGGTGGTGATAGGGTAATGACATTTCCTTGTGATATTTTAAAGTTCAGTCCATTGGCAAGACAATGATATAGTATCTTTTCGGCTTCGGCGCATGCTCTCTTCTTGGTGTGGCGGTCGGTGACCAGTTCAAGTCCCCATAGGAGACCAAGGCCACGGAAGTCTCCCACGATTGGGTAATGTGCTTTAAAATCCATGCAACGCTTGTACATGCGACGCTCTAGTTTGCACACATGTTCCAGTATTTGATTTTCCTCGATATAATTGACCACAGCCAGCGCAACGGCGCAACCAACTGGTGTTTTCTCATGGGTGAAATGCCCTACGGATTGTTTTTCGGCTATGTTAAGTTTTTCTTTCGCAAGCAGAGCAGCCATGGGGAATACGCCGCCACCTAACCCTTTGCCCAGCGTTACGATGTCGGGGACAATACCATAATGTTCGAAAGTGAACATCTTACCGGTTTTCCCAAGGGCAATGGGTATTTCATCAAGGATGAGCACTACACCATATTCGTCGCAAAGTGCTCTCACTTTCTGCCAGAAGTTTTTTGTGGGTATTTGCACGTCGGTATCCCGGATTGTTTCGGCAATAAGTGCTCCAACATCACCCTCATGCTCGAATACATAACGAATGTATTCAACATAGCGATCCTGCTGAGGATCGTCGTTCCAAAGTCCACGGTAACTTATCGGAGGAGGAACATGAACAACACCTGGCATTAGCGGGCCAATATCTTTCCGGAAAACGGCTTCACCACCAACAGAGATAGTATCGAGACCTGCTCCATGGAAGGAACCCCACATCGAAACAATTTTGTGACGTCCGGTGTAGATTCTGGCAAGTTTGATAGCCATAGAATTGGCTAACGATCCAGATGGTGCAAACAAAACTCGGGTTAGCTCATCAGGAGCAATTTTGGTTAGTTTTTTGGCAAGGTTTATGGCTGGTTGGTTGGTGTATCTGCGAGGAGAAAAGGGAAGAGTCTCCACTTGTTGGTGTAATGCTTCCAATATTTTAGGGTTTTTGTAACCAACATGGTGAACGTTGTTGCCGTGAAAATCAAGTATCTTCTTTCCTTCGGATGTTACGATGTAAGGTCCCATGCAATCCGAAACAACCTCGAGGCAGGGAGTAGACAAGGATTGATGTATAAAGCACGAAGCATCATCTTCCAGGGCCATGCGGACTTCAAAAGATAAAGCATCGTACCATGCTTTTCTTCTGTCGGTAAGGTTTACATCTCCTTCCTGTGTGAGGTTTTGGCTAATCATTTGCTTTTTCGTTAAAGTGTAACTTCGTCTTTCTTTCCAGCCAGCGCTTTGATCATCTCCTGCTTTACGTTTTTGATATCCAGCACCAGGAAGCCATCAACTACATGGTTAAACTTAGGATCGATGTTGAAAGAAGCTATTTTGCCGCCCAGCTCGAGATATTTTCTGAGTAAAACGGGTATACGGTCGTTAGTTGGGTCAATATCTTTGATTAATCGGTCCAGCCCCTGCAAATCTCCTGTATGTTTGACAAGTATATCCGTGTTTACCAACGATGGTTTCTCTGCAAATGGATGCTTTGGTCTCAGGTTCATAGCCAGAACGTTGTCGAAATGATTTTGTCGGATGTATTTTACAATCAATTCCTGTGATAATCTTGAATAAGTATTGCTGATACTCACAGGGCCCATGAGATTTTTGTATTCCGGATGTTTCCAAAGCAGGTGCAGTATGCCTTTCCAAAGGAGAAACAGCGACAGCGGCTTTCTTTGGTATTCTTTTATTATAAATGATCGGCCAAGTTCCATGGATTCATCAAGAAATGAGGTCATCTCCTTGTTCATTCGGAATAAAGTCTGTGTATAAAAACCATTTATCCCATAGTGTTTAAGTATTTCCTTGCCTTTGCCAATTCGGTAACCACCAACTATTTTTTCCGCATCGCTATCCCAGATAAAGAGTTGATGATAATACTTATCGAATTCATCAATGTCTCTGGCCTCATTGGTACCTTCTCCTGCTTCGCGGAATGTTATTTCGCGCAAACGGCCAATTTCAGCAGTTATTTTCGGAATAACCGACGAAGGTGCACAATATACCGCATATTGCTGCCAACGGAAGAGCTGATAATAAGCGTTTATGTTGGTTATCTCAAGCAACAGCGATATTTGTTTGGCTGGTTTAGCGATGGGCTTGACATAAACAAATGGCTGAGGTATGGCTGCTTGTGGGGAATTCGTCTTATTGGATAATGCGTAAACCCTGGCTCTAAGGTAAGGTGCAAACGATGATGTGTCACTAAATTCCAATTGATCCTTAACCGATATGGCAGAACCTATGTGTAAGGAGATAGTTTCGTGTTGTTTATTCAGAAGCTCCGATGGGATTTT
>DATALJ010000280.1:0-2730 GCA_036261135.1 Bacteroidales bacterium | reverse complement strand
AAGGCAAAGGAACTTGGCGCCATTATTAATCTCGACGATATCTCACACATCGAATACCTTGAAAAGTCTGCAGGTTTGCCTGAGCTGATTTGTTTCCGCTACAATCCAGGTGCTTTGAAGGATGGCAACGTCATTATCGGACAACCTGAAGAGGCAAAGTATGGCTTTACACGCGAGCAATTATTCGAAGGATATAAGATCCTGAAAGATAAAGGCGTGAAACGCTTTGGTATCCACACCATGGTGGCTTCCAACGAGCTGGATCCCAACTATTTTATTGAAACAGCTGAAATTCTCTTCGAGTTGATCGTCGAAATATCACAAACACTGGGCATCAAATTTGAATTTGTGAACTTAGGCGGTGGCATTGGCATTCCATATCGTCCTGAGCAAACACCCGTGGATTTGGAAGCCATGAGCAAAGGTATTCAGAAGCTTTATCAGGAATTAATTGAAGCCAACGGCTTAGCACCATTACGAATCTGCTTCGAATCGGGTCGAGCCATCACTGGTCCTTATGGATACCTTGTTACCAGCGTTCTTCACATCAAAAATACCTATAAAAAATACGCCGGTGTTGATGCGTGCATGGCTAACCTTATGCGCCCGGCATTATATGGTGCTTATCACCATATAACAGTTTTAGGAAAAGGTCAGATGCCTCATCTTCCTTACGATGTAACAGGGTCGCTGTGCGAAAATAACGACAAGTTTGCCATCAACCGGTTACTTCCCGAACTCAAACCCGGCGATTTAATGGTGATACATGACACCGGAGCACACGGACACGCCATGGGCTTCAACTACAATGGCAAGTTGCGGTCCGCCGAGCTTCTTTTACGCGAAAATGGTGAGATTATACAAATACGCCGTGCCGAAACACTTGAAGATCATTTTGCTACGCTCGACTTTAACGGTCTCAGAAACTTTACGGCTTAATCCTCATTTGTAAATTATTCGTTCTCTTTCTAACGTATTTCGTGGGTTTTTAAATATGATACAACTAAAGGTATAAACTTTCAACAAAGTTTTATACCTTTAGTTATTATTAACCTTTATCAAACACATTATGGAAGAGAAAAAATCGAATGCCGGACAAGGTCTGGGTATTGCTGGACTAGTGCTTGGAATCATTGCACTCATTATTTCGTTTATTCCTTGCCTGGGAATTTGGGCGCTGGTACCAGGCATCGTCGCCATTGTATTAAGCTTTATTGCTTTATCGCAGGCCAACAAAGCCAATGCCTCAAAGGGCCTGATCATTGCTGCTCTTATCGTTTCAATTTTAGCCACCATTATTGCGGGCGTGTGGGGATATGTCATCAAAAAGAGCTACTCATCAGTTAAGTCAGCCGTTGAAATGATGGATACCAAGTCTATGGAGGAATTGAGCAACTCACTTAAGCCATTTGAAGGCGGACAGGCTGTTTCTGATGCCGACTTCGATAAATTCATTACCAACTATGAAAAATTCATATCCGATGCTGCAAAACTGAAGGAAAAAGCTAAAAACAATGACCTTACAGCTGCTGCAGCCTTTATTCCAGTGGGTTTAAAGTTTGCCGAAATTGCTATGAAGCTCGAATCGGCCAGACCAAACCTTACACCTGACCAGGTTAAAAAGCTGGACGACCTTAACAACAAGTTCTCCAAAGAGATGGAAGACCTCAAAAAATAATACCAGAGGGTTCTGCACGATTCAAACTGTCCAAAAAGCTCAGAAACTGTTATCTTCGCGTAAGTTCGTAACACTTCTGCTTTTTGGACAGCTTATTTTACAAGGTTCTTGCATGACGAAACAAAGTTACATGGCCATCAATTTGATATTTGCCACCGTCATTATGGCAATATTCATTTATTCAGCTATTTATAAACCCAAAGAAAATAGTCATCCCATCAAATGTATCCATCAGGAATTGCTTGGGAATAAGTGCCCAACCTGTGGAATGTCGCGTGGTTTCTCGGCTATTGTTAGAGGGCATATCGATGAAGCTTTGATTTACCAGCACAATAGTTTGTCCGTATTTTTATTCTTCCTGATTCAATTGGTCTTTCGTGTCACAGCAATCATACTTCTCAGGAAATCCAGCCTATCACTAAAGATCATCAGCAATACTGACTTGACATTGTCGCTACTTTTGTTCCTCCTTACCTTCCGAAACCTGATATTTCAAACCATTTATATCTTTTACAAGATGCTGTTAACAGGTAATATAGGCTAAACAGGCCTTACCGAAAAAATGGTTCTTACTTCCTTAAAATAATTGTACTACCTTTGCATATTCATCAAAAGAGTTCACCTGCATGGCCGATATTATTAAGCTTTTACCCGATTCTGTGGCAAACCAGATTGCTGCTGGCGAAGTCATTCAGCGGCCTGCATCGGTGGTGAAAGAACTGGTGGAAAACGCAGTTGACGCGGGAAGCACCAACATAAGCATCTTTATCAAGGATGCAGGGAGGACTTCCATACAGGTGATTGACAATGGCTGCGGCATGTCGGCCACCGATGCACGTTTGGCCTTTGAGCGGCATGCCACATCGAAGATTAACGATGCCAAGGATCTGTTTGCTATACGTACACTTGGGTTTCGTGGCGAAGCACTAGCTTCTATTGCTGCCATTGCTGAAGTCAAGCTACGTTCCAAACGCATGGAAGACGAGCTGGGAACGGAAATTGATATCGCTGCATCGCAGGTCGTATTGCAGGAACCGGTTAATTGCCCAGAT
>DATALJ010000279.1:0-5414 GCA_036261135.1 Bacteroidales bacterium | reverse complement strand
AGCATCCATGCATGAAACATTCCGGGATATTCATTATAGTTTATTATTATCCCCCTTTCTCCGGCGCGTTTTTTTAACTTTCGTGCATCGGCCACCAGAATTTCCCTGGAGCCTATAAACAACGAAACAGGAGCAAGGCCTGCCAGTTCTCCATAAATGGGGCTTAATAAATAATAGTCTTTCGGGAAGCCTCCTGCATAGGCTTTACCTGCCATTTTAAGGCCATCGGCTCCCAAAAAATTATCGGAAGGGTCAATGTCCATAATTGTGGGGTTGGAAAGGCTTATGTCGAGCCAGGGTGAGAGAAGAATGATCTGTTTTGGCTGAGGCCACTTCTCCTTTGCGGCTAACTGGGCCAATGCAAGAGCCAGACCTCCGCCCGATGAATCTCCCATCATTACAATCCCATCCGGATTTGTTGTTTCCATCAATTCCTTATATACTTCCGAAAGCATGGTGAATGTTTCTTTAAAAGTATTTTCGGGCGCCAGAGGATAATCGGGGGTAATGATAACACAGTCAAGTTGCTGTATTAGGGTATGCATAAAATTCCAATGTGGCTTAACAAAACTGTCGATATAAGCTCCGCCATGCAGGTAGAGAATAGTTTTCTGTCCGGCAGTATGTTTATGGTTTAATGTAAATACAGCATGTCCGTCTACAAGAGCCTTTTCAACTCTGAAGCTCGACCTTATTTTACGGGTGGGTTCCGACCAAATTAACCGGTTGATTTTTTTATAATGGAACCGTTTTTTGAGTAGCGACTTCTTGTGGATTAGCCTTAGAAGTAAATCAAATAATCGACCCTGGATACTTATCAATGTGGAGGTTTTAAGCAAAAGGTATTTAGAGAATTAAAAAACTATGAAATCATTTGCGGGGTAATGGAACATGCCGGATGGGAGAAAAATTTAGAACCAGTTTAATTAAATAAACTGTTTCCTGTGCATGGGCTTTCTTTTGCATGACAATATAGTAAATGGAACCGGTGGTATTTAGTTTCATGCTTATTGTCTTTTTTTAACCCGCGATTTCATTAAAGCAGGTTTCGGCTTTTCATTGGAGTTGGCTAAAGAATCCTGAATTTCGCTAGTTCTCTTATTAACTTCTCTTGTTTTTTTTCTGTCAGCTCTTACTTTTTCGGTGTGGATTTTATTTACGGCCTTTTCTTTCCTCAACTCCTCACGGGTAATGGTTTGTGAAGTGTCCTTATAGTCTGGATGCGAGGATTGTGCTTGCAAGTTTCCCATGAAGAAGCCACTGCTCAGCAACGCAATAATAGTTATTAATTTGATTTTGAAGATCATTTATGGTGTTCCTGCATATGAGCAGGAACACCATAAGAACATTTCTGTAAGGCATTTGTTTTAATAAAGGTTAGATGTTTTAAATTAAATTTCAGGAAGTTAATGTTTACTTTTTGTCTAATCCAAACCGGTTTTGAGCACCAATGAAAATACAGATTCCGATTTTTGGCTCCGATTGGATAATGCCGCCAAAATTTACCCCGCTATTATTAGTCGCGAATTAACTTCTGTATTGAGAATTTCGGTTGAATTAACCGAAAGAATTAAAGCCCGGCAGTTTAGCGATGCAATTACAGCCATCCAAAACCGTTTTCCTTATTATAAAGTAAAGCTTAAAGCCGGATTCTTCTGGTATTTTCTGGATTATGAAAATCTTCCTTTACAGGTAAAGGCCGATTCGGATATTCCCTGCCGTGCTTTTGGAAAAGACGAAATCATGTTCAGGGTTCTGGTTAAGGGTAACAGGTTAAGTGTCGAGTTCTCGCATGTTCTTACAGATGGAACAGGTGCATTTGAATTTCTTAAAACCTTGCTTTTATGTTATTTCGAAAAATGTGGATTCGAAATTCCTGCAGATGTTGACGTACTGAAAGCAACCGGCAATGTTGCGGAGGAAGAGTATGAAGATGCTTTTAATAAACACTTTACCAGAATAACAGCTCCGGGCATCAAAGTTCCTGCTGCCTTTCAACTGCCATTCGCTTTAAAACCCAAACCGCGCTTTAGCATTCTGCTGGGAATACTACCCATCCGCGAAATTGTAGAGAAAGCAAAGGAGCATGAGGTTAGTATTACCGAATACCTCATTGCGGTTTATCTTTATGCCTTACAGGAAGTTTTTGATAAACTTTCCGAAAAGGCTAAAAAACTAAATCGAAAGAAAGCAAGGATAGAGGTTCCGGTAAACCTGCGGAAAATATTTCCATCCCACACCATGAGGAACTTTTCGCTGTATGTGATGCCAGAAATAGATTTCAGGCTTGGCAAATATTCCTTTGGAGAACTGGTTAAGGTAGTTTATCATCAAATGCGGATGGAAACTGACAAAAAGCTCATCAATAAGATAATCTCGAAAAATGTGGGTAGCGAAAGGACCCTGGTTATCAAAAGCATTCCTTTGGTATTAAAATCCCTCCTCCTCTCTAAGGTGTATCAGCACGGGGTGCGAAAGTACAGCGGAGTATTAACCAATATGGGTAAAATTGATTTGTCTCCCGAATTAAATAAGCATATTAAAAGGTTCATTTTTATTCCTCCTCCTCCAAACCGGGACCTGAAAGTAAACTGCGGAATGGTTGGTTTTAATAACCAGCTTGTACTCAGCTTTGGGAATATTACGAAATCCAGGGAACTCGAGCGGACCTTCTTTACATTTCTGGTTCAACAAGGTATTCCGGTTAAAATTGAAATATTAAAAACATGATTATCTGTAAGAATTGCGGAGTGGAACTGGAACCAGATATGCAATACTGCCCCTTATGTTTGCAGTCTGATGGTGACAGGTCTAACGGGACTAAATCCCAAACGGGCGGGGCAGAATTAATTATGAAGGATTATCGGAAGATGAGCCAGCCCCAGCGCAAAATGACATGGGAAATAGTCTCCATCATTATTTTGCTCATCATTATGGTTACCAGCCTGCTTAATTTTATAATTAACAAGCAGATCTCCTGGGCCGAGTATCCCATTGCGGCTTGTCTGGTGTTATTTGCGTATGTGTCGGCTTTTGCTTTCATACACAAATCCAGGGAAATCCAGATTTTGTTTGCTATTCTCATGTCAACCTTGTTGCTCCTTCTTTTCGATTTGGTAGACGGGAGTTTAAGCTGGTCCATCTGGTTTGTAATACCTTTATTGTTCATCTTTAATAGCCTGCTGATTGCAACGATGTTGGTTTTTCGTCGCATGAAACGACATGGTATCAACCTCATTGCCCTTTGTTTTTTAGTGGCTGCACTTTTATCCATTGCCACCGAGGCCCTTCTGGACCTTTACCTGAATGGGAGAATCCACCTGGTGTGGAGCTTAATTGTAACGGGTTGTGTGTTGCCTATTGTTACGGTATTGCTTTTTATGCACTTCAGGCTAAAAATAGGAACCGATCTGAATAAAACTTTTCATATCTGATGTTGGATTGACAAAAAAAATATATCAAATAATATATTGATAATTAATTGCTTTTGGTGAAATTTAAGTTTACCTTTCCCTTGAACGAGTTAATTGAATTAATTGGTTTTTGGAGGCCAGGCATGAACATTCTTAAACAGCATACTACTCACTTCTTTTGGGTTCTTAGAATTCTGATACACTGATATCTGCAACAACATTTATTCCCATTAACACAGGGGTGTAGTTAAATAATATTTGAAATATGGTACTATCAAAAGAAAAAACGGTTTCATTGCACGAAAAGGCAGAAATGTTTATTCAAAATAACATCACTATAAACGAAGCTTTTACCGAAGAAAATGCCTTAAAACTTCTTCACGAGCTCGAGGTTTACCAAATAGAGTTAGAGCTTCAAAATGAAGAACTTTTAGCTGAAAAGGAAAAATCAGATGCGCTGGGTAAAAAATACAGTACCTTATTTGATTTTGCTCCTTCTGGCTATTTTAACCTGAACCGGAGTGGTAATATTTTGGAAATCAATCTTAGCGGAGCCCGTATGCTTCGGAAAGAACGGGACGATCTGAGGGGTAGTAATTTCAGAAACTTTATCCACATCAGGTATAAGAAAAACTTTGAAGATTTTTTGGAAAACATCTTTGAGCATGGAGTTAAACAGCAATGTGAATTATCCATTGATTACCATGATACCCATGAGGTCCTTTTTCTCCTCGAAGGTATTGTCCTGGATAATGACAACTGCCTTTTAACGGTCGTCGATATATCAGAAAAACATCATGCCGAAAAAGCCCTTCAGGCAAGCGAAACCCGCTTACAGGAACTGAACGACACCAAAGATAAATTTTTCTCCATCATAGCACACGACCTGAAAGGCCCATTTACAAGTATTATAGGTTTTTGTGAGATTCTGTCCATGCATATAAAAAACAACAATTTAGAAAACATTGAAAAATTTACTGACATCATCCATAATTCTTCCTTGAAGGCGATGGATCTGCTTACTAACCTCCTGGAATGGGCAAGGCTGCAAAGCGGTAAGATCAAATTCAACCCACAGCCTGTAAAGATCAATAGCATTATTGATGAGGTGCAGAGTTTACTGGACTCTTCCATTCAGCGGAAATCAATAGCCCTCTTCAGGCAGGTGAACGAAGAAATCATCATTCAGGCCGACAGGGAAATGCTAAGCAATGTATTCCGGAACCTGGTATCAAATGCCATTAAGTATACACCTCAGGATGGGTCAATAAACATTAAAGTAGCTGAACAGGAAGATGCCTTTTTAATAACCATAAGCGACACAGGAGTTGGAATTACTCCGTCCAACCAGGTGAAGTTGTTCCGGATTGACACAAACTATTCTACCCGGGGTACAATGAATGAGGAAGGTACCGGGTTAGGATTAATACTCTGCATGGAATTTATTGAGAAGCATGGAGGGAAGATTTGGGTGGAAAGCGAGCCCGGTAAAGGAAGCAAGTTCTGTTTTACTATTCACCGGTAGAGGAGCTTATTTAAAATTATATGAGTTTTGTGAAATATCGGTCTGGAGCTGCATTTCGAGAAGGAACAACGAAGCAACCCCCTTGTTGGCAGATTAACTTCGTTGAGCTCGGCTTTGCATAGGTCGCTCCCTTCGTCGGCAATGACGATAATCTTGTCATTCCGACTTATTAGATATCCTTCTTTTAATATGTGAAGTATTAATTCCTGTCCGATTTTCTTCTGGCATCTTCTGCTTTCTTGTTCTGTTCAGTTGAATTTTTACGTGCTTTCTGGGCTTTTTTTTCTGCACGATAAGCTTTTTTCGATTCATGCGAAGCGTTCATGGCATCCTTATTTACCCGCTGTGTTTGCTTGGCATCGGCTTTAGTCTCCTTTTTTGCTTCCGAGGCATCATTTAGCCTTTGTTCATCCCTCGCTTGCTGCTGTTTCTGTGCATATTTGGTGATAAGGCTGGAAGTGTCCTGAGGAGTTCCT
>DATALJ010000275.1:0-1935 GCA_036261135.1 Bacteroidales bacterium | reverse complement strand
ATGATCCGAAATATATTTAGTGGCATGCTGAACCAGCGGCTTAATGATTTAACCAAGAATTCCGATCCTCCTTTTATTTATGCTGAAGCTTATTACGGAAATCTTTTGGTTAGGTCGTGCGATGGCTTTCAGGTGCAAGCTGTTGTAAAGGAAGATGGGGCCGACAGAGGAATGAAAGCTTTGTTAACGGAAACGGAAAAGGTTAAACGCTTTGGATATATACAGGCGGAACTTGACAGATTCAAGAAAAGCTATTTGAAAAGCCTTGAAACTCGGTACAACGAGCGGGACAAGCAAGAGTCGGGCTATTTGGTAGAGAATTGTGTTAGTAACTTTTTGCAAAGTGAACCCATGCCCGGTATCGAATTTGCCTATGAATTTGCAAAGAAAAACCTGGAAACAATAACGCTTGCCGATGTAAACAAGCTCGCAACCCAGTTGATTACTGATAAGAATGAAGTTGCCATTGTGATGGGCATCGATAAGCAAGGCGTGAAACTGATGACCGACCAGGAAATCAGAGATAACTACCAATGGGTAAAAACGGCAAAGATTGAACCTTATAAAGAAACTTCCATTGCTAAAACTTTGATGGCTAACAAACCTAAACCAGGTAAAATAGCTGCAGAAAAACAAATACCCAACACCGGAATTACCGAGTTAACCCTATCGAATGGCATGAGGGTGGTGCTTAAGCCTACTGATTTTAAGAATGACGAAATTCGCATGGAATCATTCAGTAATGGGGGCTCTTCCTTATTTGGTCTGGAATATAAACTTTCGGCACAATTGGCAGCAACCATTATTTCGGAAAGTGGCCTGGACAAGTATCCTAAACCGGAGCTGGACAAGATGATGGCTGGTAAAAACGTTATCGTAAGCCCGTATATCGAAGATGTGCGTAGTGGTTTTGAGGCCAGATCGTCGGTATCGGATATGGAAACGATGTTTCAACAAATTTACCTTTATTTTACAGCTCCACGGCGCGATGAAGCTGCTTATAACTCCGTTGTAGCGAAGTATACAACTGTTTATAAAAATGCTTTAACCAATCCGGTTAACTATTTCTATAACGAAGTAAGATCGAGACTCTACAATGGCAATCCGGAAGCACCGGATGTTTTGCCTACAGAAAAGGATTGGCAACTAATGTCTCTTGATAAAGTAATGGAGGTTTATAAGCGGAATTTCTCAAACGCTGGAAATTTTACATTAATCTTTGCTGGTTCGTTTAAACCCGAGCAAATTAAACCTTTCATCGAAACCTATTTGGCAAGTCTGCCCTCAACAGGTAAAACGCAAACATTTGTGGACAAGGGCTTACGACCAATAGCTGGTCCTGCCAATGAAATTATCAGCAAAGGAACTGATCCGAAAACATATGTTTATGTTACCATAAACGGACCAGCCAAGTGGTCAGTAAAGGAATCGCATGCACTATGGAGCTTGTCTAATATCATGCAAAGAGTTTATACTGATAAATTGCGCGAAGAGATGAGCGGTGTTTATGGCTTTAGTATTGATGGAAATGTAGATTGTCAACCTTACGAAAACTTCCATTTTTCAATGATTATTCCTTGTGCGCCCGAAAATGCCGATAAGCTTGTGAATGCTGTAGTGGCTGAGATGGAGCGTATGAAAACCCAGGGCCCTACAAAGGATGAAATAGACAAGGAACTCGAAAGCCAACGAAGAGCCCTGGAAACCGATCTGAAAGAAAATTGGTGGTGGTTAATGGGTATACATCGTATTTATAGGTTTGAAAAAGATTTTGCACGCGTTGCAAAACCATCTTCGCTTTACGAAATGATCACGCCGGAATTACTGAAGGAAACAGCGCAAAAATATTTTGATACAAAGAAGCTGGTACGGTATACGCTATATCCCGAAAACTATAAAAGTGCTGGTGTCTCAAAGTAAGAAGTGAACTATATT
>DATALJ010000274.1:0-21211 GCA_036261135.1 Bacteroidales bacterium | reverse complement strand
GCACAATATTCGGTTACATTCCTGAATGTAGGAGAGTTTGATATGCATCGTCATTTGCGGGCGGTTGATAATAATACGTTGCTTTCGATGTTATCTCCAGATCAGTTGGCACGGCCGGAGGAAATTATGTTACCAACCGATAAAATTGCTAAATTATACGCGCCTTTCCCTGAACTTATCAAAAGTGCAGAGCGATTGATTGGCGAATGCCGCATTTCTTTTGACTTTTCGACAAATAAGAATAAACGGAAATTTACGACCTGCGAAAATGATGACCAGCTACTTCTGGAGAAACTGGCATACGAAGGTATGATTTATCGCTACGGAAGGACCAATGCTACTGCCCGTAAACGCATTCGAGAAGAGCTCGATATTATTAGTAAGTTAGGTTTTGCGGCATATTTTCTCGTAACCTGGGATATTATCCGGTATTCAATGTCGCGTGGAATTTACCATGTAGGGCGCGGAAGTGGCGGGAATAGCGTTGTTGCCTATTGTTTAAAGATTACCGATATTGATCCCATTGAGCTTGACTTATATTTTGAACGGTTTATAAATCCCAAGCGAAGCAGTCCGCCGGATTTTGACATAGATTACTCGTGGAAAGACCGCGAGGATGTTCAGGATTATATTTTTAAAAGATACGGGAAGAAGCACACGGCCTTGCTTGGAACTATATCTACTTTTCAGCATAGCGCTGTTATAAGGGAGTTGGGAAAGGTATATGGCTTGCCTAAGCATGAAATTGATATTCTGGCAGAGCGGCCTAATGCTGTTGATGAGAAAAACGGAGTTGCGAAGAAGATACTCGAGTTAGGCAAGGGATTACTTAATTTTCCCAATCTCCGTTCCATACATGCCGGAGGAGTGCTGATTTCGGAGTTGCCTATCACATATTACACTGCACTTGACTTGCCTCCGAAAGGTTATCCAACTACACAGTGGGATATGTATACCGCAGAAGCAATCGGCTTCGAAAAGCTGGATATATTAAGCCAAAGAGGTATTGGCCATATAAAGGAAGCGGTTGAAATTGTTCAGGAAAACCGCAACGAAACTGTTGATCCACACGATATCGTTAAGTTTAAAGCGGATGAGAAAGTAAAGAACATTCTGCGTACTGGCGAAACCAATGGTTGCTTTTATGTTGAAAGCCCTGCGATGCGCGGATTACTTAAGAAGCTACGTTGCGATAATTACTTAAGCCTTGTGGCTGCTAGTTCAATTATTCGTCCAGGTGTGGCAAAGTCTGGAATGATGAAGCAATACATTTATCGGTTTCATCATCCGAATGATTTTCGGTATTTGCACCCGGTAATGGAAGAGCAGTTGAAGGAAACCTTTGGGGTTATGGTTTACCAGGAAGATGTGTTAAAGGTATGCCATCATTTTGCCGATTTGGACCTTGCGGATGCCGATGTATTACGTCGTGCAATGAGTGGTAAGTATCGTTCCAAAAAGGAATTTGAGAAGATTGTAGAGAAATATTTCGCCAATTGCTTTGCTAAAGGCTATTCAGAGCAGGTAGTTCGTGAAGTTTGGCGTCAAATCGAATCTTTTGCAGGTTATTCTTTTTCGAAAGCTCATTCTGCCTCGTATGCAGTGGAAAGTTTTCAGAGTCTTTATCTGAAAGCTTACTATCCCAAGGAATTCATGGTGGCTGTAATTAACAATTTCGGTGGTTTCTTTCGTACATGGGTTTATGTGAATGAGGCCAGGCGTTATGGCGCTACCATAAATCTTCCATGCGTAAATATGAGTCGTAACAATACCTGCATTTATGGCTCCGATATTTATTTAGGATTTGTTCACCTGACTAATCTTGAAGCAAAGACCATCTCAGCTATTGTAGATGAACGAAACAGAGCTGGCATGTTTACGGATATGGTAGATTTTGTAAACCGCGTTAATATTGGAATAGAGCAAATTGTTCTTTTAGTTCGTATAGGTGCATTCCGGTTTACGGGTAAACCCAAAAAGGTACTTTTGTGGGAAGCGCATATGCTGGTAAATAAGTCGAAGCCTCAGCCAAAGCCTTTAGAGATGTTTGCTGTAGAGACAAAAAAATGGCAGATTCCCAATTTGCCCGAAAGTAAAACAGAAGATGCTTACGACGAGATTGAACTATTGGGTTTCCCTGTAACCATGAGCTATTTCGATTTATTAAAAACCTCTTTTCGTGGTGAAGTAATAGCTCGGGATCTTATAAAGCATGTAGGTGAGAAGGTTCGGCTTGTTGGGAATTTGGTAACCATCAAATACGTTCATACGGTTAAGAACGAGATGATGAATATGGGGTGTTTTTTTGATGCAGAAGGAGAGTTTTTCGATACCGTTCACTTCCCCGACTGCCTAAAAAAATACCCCTTTACGGGGTATGGGATATATTTAATCCTTGGGGTTGTAAGTGAGGAGTTCGGATTTCCGAGTATTACCGTCGAAAAGATGGCTAAACTCCCGTTTGTTGGTGATTTAAGGCACAGCTAATCAGGCCTCCGCGTACTCGAAGAAGTTGAACTTAAAGTCGGTTACAATTTCTAATTCTTTTCCGAAATCGTAATTGTCCTCGTCATCTGCTTCGTAATGCCAGTCGATAGTGCAGTCTTTTATCATTACATTATCTCTTATGGTGAGTAAAAGTTTGCTTATTTGGTTAGCACTGCTGCTATTCATGTATTCTAACTGAAATGAAAACCGGATAGTATCCAAAGAACATTCTGAAATCCAATTTAACAAAGGTGCGTAGAATGTGGCTGTATCTTCAGGAAGCGATTTTCCTTTTATTGATAATTCTCCGGTGGTGTTGAACTGAACTTTTGGAGTATGATTTGTAGATTCAATAATTAGAGAATTCATGGCTTTTGATATTTTTAGTGTAGCGTTGGTTTTAGTTTGCTTTTTGTATATAAATACGGAAGTAGTTTGGAAAAGGTTAATTTTTATCACCCGCAAAAGGTGATTTTCATCATCGGTTTTGGTGCCTTTGTCAAAAGTGAAATTTTTTGGATGGAAATGGGAGGTAACGGATTGAATATTATACCCTTATTTAATGGTATTGGAGTGTAATGCTTCAATGGCCTGCCATTAATACTTTATTAGCTTAATTTTTGGATGACTTTTAATGAAACTTTTGATAATCTGCTGAATTTCCCTATTGTCGGGATAATTTTTAATACAGTTACATAATTCGCAACTACTGTTTATCGATAATTCGTCGTTTAAATATCCAAATCCGAGGTATTTACCATTGTTTATCTGAACCACTGCGTATTCGCCGGAATTTCTTCCTCTGTCGAGAATAAAAAAGCTATCTTCTTCATATTCAAAGTTGCTGATAATCTGATTTGCCCTTTGGTTATACGAGGAAGGATCTTCACTTCCTATGCATGCGCCGTTACATTCGCTTATCTGATAATGGAAACAGGCTCCCTGGCTCTCGTACAAGCCGCATAACTTCTGACAAAGCTTGTATTTCTGTACTAAAAGAGAAAGAAATTGGCGGGCTTCAACAGGCGAATTGAACGAAACCAATGGTGCGGCATCGGAACTGGCGTTTTTGTCAATAAAAAAGCGAATGTACCCGGCAGAATCGTTGTAGGTATATAACCCATAATGGTTCAGCGACCTTCGTTGTAAGCGGTTATACAATGGTTTGTGCTTTTTTATCTGGAATGACTCGAGTAAAAGCGCAACCAGCTCACTTCCTGTTTTTTCATAACCCACATCGGCAATTTGTCCGCGCATTTCGAGGGCTTTTTTGGTGGTGGTATTGTTGAAGTGCGAAATAACCCTGTCGTGTATATCATTGCTCTTGC
Source organism: Bacteroidales bacterium (assembly GCA_036261135.1). Taxonomy (GTDB): domain Bacteria; phylum Bacteroidota; class Bacteroidia; order Bacteroidales; family JAAUTT01; genus JAAUTT01. Next base: position 17,396 of record DATALJ010000274.1, on the reverse strand, counting down.
CAATGTATATAATGTCGCCCTTTTCGTTGTGAAAAGTATACACACCAGTCTCGTGGGGGAGTTTCTGGATGATGCCATAATCGAGGGCAGGGTGCATGTCCTTTTGCGAGAGCAGCATGTGTTTTTTTGAACCATTCAGCGGGCCATTGTTAACGGTTTGCAGCAACTCGAATAGTTTTACGGTAGCAAGAGCATCGCCAGCGGCACGATGCCGGTCGGTGATGCCAATTCCAAGATCGTTGCAGAGGTTGCCCAGGCTATACGATCGTTTGCCGGGAATAAGCTTGCGGCTCATCTTTACCGTACACAGCACATCGCGTTTGTATTCGTAACCCAGACGCTGGAACTCTTCGCGCACAAAATGATAGTCAAAATTAACGTTGTGGCCAACAAATACGCAATCTTCGGTGAGTTTAACAATGCGTTTTGCTACTTCGTAGAATTTGGGTGCATCGGCAACCATCTCGTTAGTGATGCCAGTTAATCCGGTAATGAAGTAAGGTATGTTTTTCTCCGGGTTAATAAGTGTCGAGAATTCGTTCACAACCTTTGTTCCGTCGTGAACAAAAATGGCTATTTCGGTAATCTTTTCATTTTTATGACTACCGCCTGTAGTTTCGATATCGACAATGGCATACATGACCCAAAAATAACGATTTGTTATTTCCGGTAATTGTGTTGTTTATAAAATTTTACAAATTCTCAAAGTCGGCGGGTTTGGAGTTACTCCGAACGGCATATTTTCACTCCAAATGGGTGGAATATAAGTCCGAATGCGAAAATTTCACTCCGAATAGTTATATCTTCACTCCGAACGTGAAAATTGTTAATCTTCGCCTTTTTTACCAGCGCCTACAAAATACTGTTCTTTATTCTGGAATAAAATGTTAAACGTAGTTAAGCTGCCATAAACACGGGTTATATATTGTTGAAGATCAATTTTTTCTTCGTCGGTAAGCTTCGCATTGCTGTTGATGTTTTGTTCCAGCACACGCAAACGGTCGCGCAGCATTACAATTTTATGGAAAAAGGTTTCGATGGGGATTTCTTTCGATTGAAGGGATGGGTTTCCGGGTTGCATGATTAATTTACCACCTGTCCACTTGTCTCTCAATGGCACAACCTCTTGTAGCATCCCATATTTGTCGAGGGTATAACTGATCAGCTTCTCTAAAGCATCCAGGTCCACCGATCCGGTGCTTCCTGCGCTGGAATTGGCTTGTTCCAGCACTTTATAATCTGGATTCGATTTCAGGATTTCAACTTTACCGCCTCTTGCAAAAAAGACGTCGTAGCTTAATAAATTAACTTTTCCTATAATTCCTTCGCCGTATCTGTCATGGTCAATGCGTGTTCCAATGGTTAATTCCTGCGTCATAATGTGGTTCCGGTTGGTTTATAGTCAAATATAAGATAAAAGAATATTACATCAAAGGCATTCTTCTAATCTGGCGGTTTTTGATGAGCTAAAAATTATTTTTTATTCATCTTAAAATTCGGTATTTTTATTTATGTGAATTAATAACTAAATCCTTAGTAACGTGAAATCTAAAATATTGCTGGTTGACGATTCTTATATAAATCGGGAATATTTGAGAATGCTTCTCGAAGATAACGATTTTGATATAGAGGAAGCAGATAGTGGCGCCGCCGCATTAGATTATCTTCAAACTTCAACGCCTGATTTGATGATTTTAGATTTAACCATGCCTAATATCGACGGGTTGGATACCCTTCGGCGGGTGCGGAACAGAGGTTTAGAGTTTCCTATCGTTATTTTTACTTCGAGCTACAAGGAAGGGACAAGGGAGGAGTGCCTGAAAGCCGGAGCCAACGAAGTAGTGAATAAACCAAGTAAGCCTCATAATCTGTTGAATGTAATTAATAAGCTGCTTTCTGGTGCTGTTAAAAACTAACGTATTGATAAAGCGCTTTTAAATTTCTAAAAGTGCAGGTAACTCTTTGTAATTATAGAACAGGGTTGCGCCTTCGTTCTCTAAGTCTTTTGCATTGTTTTCGCATGCAAAACCAAACACCCGGAATCCTCCGCTTACGCCAGCCTTCACTCCGGCTTTGCTATCCTCAATTACAATACATTCGCTTACAGGAAAGCTCATTTCCCGAGCGGCATACAGGAAAATTCCCGGATCGGGTTTCCAGCTATTAATCTGGTATGAACTGAATATTTTGTTTTCGAATTTATCAATGAGGCCTGTAATGGTGAGGTTGAGCCTGATCTTTTCCACTGGCCCGCTGGATGCAACGCAATAAGCTACGTTTAGCGAATCGATAAATTCTTTCACCCCTTCAACAGGCTTTAATTCATTGCGAAAAGCTTCGAAAGTACGTTTGCGAAATTCTTTTTCAAAATCGTCGGGCAGCTGTTTGCTGATACTTTTTTCAATCTGTCTGAAGCAATCCTTCAATTCGCGGCCTGAGAATACATTAATGGCTTCTTCGAGCGACATGCGGAGGCCATGCTCGCGGGCCATGGTTAGCAAAACATGGTTGGCTATGGTTTCGCTGTCAACCAGCACGCCATCGCAATCGAAAATAATGCATTTTAGTTTTCCCATTTTAGATTTAGCCCCAACATTCGGGAGGTAAAGCTAATAAAAATTCAATTTAAAAGGGGAATGCTCGCGGACTTTGGCGTTGGTGAATAATCTGTTCTTACAAGCCGGAAGAAATAAATAATTGAATATACATACATTGCAGATTGAAGCACTATAACAACTTTCACCCCTTGTACTTCAAAATTGATTTCAAGACCTTTGGGAAATTCATTTAAAATATCGATTAAACCGCCCCAATGCAGATATAAAGAGACGAACGATAGCAATCCCAGAAGCAAAAATAAGGATCCTGATACAATCATGCGGTCCCCTGTGGTTAAACTCCTGATCAGTGAACTGAATATAAGGATATGGCTAAGGAACGATGCAAAAACTCCGTAGAATAAAAAATTCATAATAAACTCGAACGAAGAAGTTGTAATCCAGCTGTACACATTACTCATTTCGTAATAACTAAGTGCCAGCCAAAGGATATTTACACAGCTTACAGCAATGCTTATCCAGATCATTGCTTTTAAAAACTTTTTCATGGTAAAATTTTAAGATGAATAATCTGGTAACGAATTTAATGGATTGAATAGCTTAAGGCAATGTTTTGTTGATTAGATAGTTGTTAAGGTTGACTAATATGTGTTTTTTATTGTTGACTTTGTAAATGCAAAAAACTGCATGGAAGTAATAGGATGAAATATTTATTTAAAAAGCTTAAACAGGCCTTCCGTTTTAGAGTTTTTACATTGTTAGTTTGTATTTTTACAATTTAAATTTTGGTTTAGGCTATGGATAAACAACAGCACGAGATTATACTTTTAAATATTTACGGGAATGACAAACCCGGGCTCACTTCCTCTTTAACTCAGATTCTGGCCAATCACAACATCAATATTCTGGATATAGGGCAGGCTGTTATTCATAACAATCTTGATTTAGGAATTCTTTTTGAAGTACCCAGCGGATTGGAATCTTCCTCTATTTTGAAAGACCTCTTGTTTAAAGGATATGAACTAGGCGTGAAAGTTAAATTTACTCCCGTTAGTGAGGAAGAGTATAATCAATGGGTAGGAAACCAAGGGAAATATCGGTTTATAATAACAATGTTGAGCCGGTATTTGCGTGCCAGCCATATTGCCGAAGTTACCAATGTGGTATACAAGCAACAACTTAATATTGATAAAATTTCCCGTATTTCGGGCCGTATAAAGCTTTCGGAAAAGCCTTCGGACGCCAAGGCTTGTGTTGAGCTATCAGTTCGTGGAAACCCCGTTAACCTTGAGGAAATGAAGGCTAATTTCCTTGAAATATCACGTAATTTAGGCGTGGATATAGCTTTCCAGGAAGATAATATTTACAGGCGCTCACGCAGGCTGGTTTGCTTCGATATGGATTCTACACTTATTCAGGCCGAAGTTATTGATGAATTGGCAAAACGTGCTGGTGTAGGTGATGAGGTTATCCGCATTACAGAAGCCGCTATGCGAGGAGAGATAAACTTTAGCGAAAGCTTTAAGCAGCGAATAGCCTTATTGAAAGGCCTTGACGAAAAGGTGATGGTTGAAATAGCCGAAAACCTGCCCCTTACCGAAGGTGCCGAACGGCTTTTCCGCGCGTTGAAAAAGTATGGATTTAAAACGGCTATCCTTTCGGGCGGTTTTACTTATTTTGGTAAGCACCTGCAAAACAAACTGGGCATCGATTATGTATTTGCCAACCAGCTCGAGATTGTAGACGGCAAATTAACGGGTAATTACCTGGGCGACATTGTGGATGGCGCTAAAAAAGCGGAGTTGCTTCGTAACATTGCTTTTAAGGAGGATATCCACCTGAAACAAACGGTAGCTGTGGGCGATGGCTCTAATGATTTACCCATGATTAATATAGCGGGCTTAGGAATTGCTTTTCATGCAAAACCTGTAGTTAAAAAGAATGCGCAGCATGCTATTTCAACTACAGGACTCGACTCTATCCTTTATTTGATGGGATTCCGCGAAAGAGATATTGACTAAAGTCTCCATATTATTAAAGCATAGGAATTTCAATAGCCAGAATGTCTGATTGGCTTGTTGCTGTAATGTCAACTGATGGAGTATCCCAAATTCCGGCGCCATCGCGTTGCTCTAATTCAATTTCTTTAGAAACTGAAGCTTTGCCAGTTAATAGAAACAAGTAAAGCCCGTTTTTACTATCATGTAGATTATACGTCAGCGACTTTCCCTGTTCTAATGAGGTCATTGAAAACCATGCATTTTGCTTTATTTCAAGCTCTTCTTTCACAGGTGCAGGTGCCACTAATGTCTGCCACTGATTAATCCTTGCATTCGGGTCAAATTCCTTTTGATCGTAGCGCGGCTGAATGTTCTTCCGCTCCGGAAATACCCAAATTTGTAACAGTCTGAGTGGTTTGTCGGGCAGGTTGTTGAACTCGGAATGGAAAATTCCTGTGCCCGCCGACATTACCTGTACTTCATTTTTGTGAAGCACCTGTGTATGTCCCATGCTATCGCTATGTTTTAGCTCGCCATCGAGCATAATGGTAACGATTTCCATATTGTCGTGCGGGTGTTTTCCAAAACCCATACCTCCATCAATAAAGTCGTCGTTTAGCACACGTAAAGTTCCGAAATGTACCCGATCGGGATCGTAATAATCTGCAAAACTAAACGTGTAATTTGTTTTAAGCCACCCGTAGTCTGCATTCCCACGGGTATTGGCTTTGTGTATAATCGATTTCATCAGTATCCTCTTTTATTGTTGTTTTACGAGTTCAACGTTTACAAGCAGTTTTACTTCGTCGCTTACAACTACGCCACCTGCTTCGGTAACTGCATTCCACGTTAATCCAAAATCTTTGCGGTTGATAGTGCCTGTTAATTCGAATCCTGCCTTGGTATTACCCCATGGATCCTTTACAACGCCTCCGAACTCGGCATTAAGTACAACTTCTTTGGTAACTCCGTGCATGGTTAAGTCGCCTTTGAGCTTGTAATCTGCATCACCCTTTTTCTGCAGTTCTTTCGATTTGAAAGTGAGCTTCGGGTAAGTGGCAGCATCGAAGAAGTCTGGCGATTTAAGGTGTCCATCACGGTCGGCCTGGTTGGTGTTAATGCTGTCGATTTCGGCAGAGAATTCAACTTCTGCATCGGAGAAATCGTCTTTTGCGGCAGTCATAGATCCCTGGAAGCGTTCGAAACTACCAGTAACCGTAGATATTACCAAATGTTTTACCTTGAAATGTACTTCGCTGTGCGTTGGGTCAATTACCCATTTGTTTTTAACTGTTGTTTCCATAATGAATTGTTTTTATTTGTTTTATGGATACAAAGTTAGGTTGTTATGTGCTGCCGGAAAATGGAAAAACCAAGGGACGAATGGTAAAAATTGAGGATTAAATAAATGTTAACATGGAGAGAAAAACATTGATAATTAAAGATTTTATGCATAATAAACGCTGAATGGAGGAATTTGGGATTCCGGCGAAGGCCGGAATCCCAACGCTACGGAGACCATGTTTTAAGCTCCCTAGTAAACGGATTCCGGCCTTCGGCGGAATGACAAACCTACTTTTAGACAACCTCATGGCTAACCTACTTTTAACTTTCTTTTTCAAACCAAATGTGTTTCCTTAAACTCCTGCAACGAAACTCCGGTTTGGCTTTTATAGAACTTGCTAAAGTGAGATGGATCTTCGAATCCCAATTCAAAGCCGATTTCTTTACCACTTTTGTTTGTAAAAATGATCATTCGCTTGGCCTCGAGGATAAGGCGGGCCTGAATGTAGTCTTTGGCGCTCTGGTTAATGGCCGACTTAATCACATCGTTTAAATAACCAGGGGTTACATTAAGGGCATTGGCGTAGTCCTTTACCTGGTGCCATTCTTTGCAGTGCTTCTCCACTAAGTCCTTGAAATTTCGGACCAACGAGCGGCCCACTTCAATGCTCTGCGGGTTGCTTTCGGGAAAGAGTGAGCAATGTGTATTGCATTCAATAAGGAAAAGTTTGAGGTATGCGCCTATTACCTCGTATTTCATGTCCGATGTGTCCTGAAACGATTGCAGCATGGCATCTGCAAATATTTTCAGGTTGTTCTTCATCTTTTCGGTAATAGGCAGGGGAGGGGTTTCGTCGCTATTGCGGAAGAGGCGCAGGTTCGAAATAAAGTCTTCCCGTATGCTGTTTTTTTCAAGAAATTCCGGTGTGAATAGAATGACAACTCCTGTTGGATGCGGATCAGTAATTATCTGGTGTACTTGGTTAGGGCTTACAAAAAAGATTTGGTGGGGCTCAATGGCGTATTCGCGAAAATCTATAATGTGCTTGCCTGTTGCGGTATATGGCCATATAACTGAATAGTAATTGTGCCTATGCGGTAAATCCACAATTCCACCTTGTCTTATGTCGATTTCTTCCATGGTTCGGATGGCAAAGGGTACAATTTGCCCATCGTGCTTAAGGTCGAGATGGTAAATGTGGTTTGGCATAAATAGATCAATTCATTTAATTAAGCTACCAACTTTTGCGTCCTAGCGGCTTTGCGTTTATCTGCATTAGAAATCGAAGTTGTCTGGGTGTGCGCCAATGCGTTCGTTCCTGTCGAGCGCATCAATTCTTTGCATGTCGTCGGCGCTAAGCTCGAAATCGAATAGCTGTGCGTTTGCTATAATTCTGTCCTTGTGCGATGATTTGGGAATGGTTACAACTCCTTTTTGCAAATCCCAGCGTAATACTATCTGTGCGGGAGTTTTACTATATTTTTTAGCAATTTCAATAAATACAGGTATTCCGTCGGCTTTGCCTCTCATAAGCGGAGCCCAGGCTTCGAACTGAATGTTGTTTTTTCGGCAATATTCCAGTAGCTTGGGTTGTGCAACATAAGGATGGAATTCTACCTGGTTTACCATGGGTGCAATGCCTTTGTTTTGTAAAATGTCGTTGAGGTGATGCTCAAGAAAGTTACTTACTCCAATGGCGCGTACCAGCTTCTTTTCGTAAAGGTATTGCAGGGCATCCCAGGTTTCAACATATTTCTCTTTTACAGGCCAGTGGATAAGGTACAGGTCAATATAATCGAATTTCAGCAAATCCAGGCTGCGATAGAAGGCATCTAACGTTTTTTTATAACCCTGATCGGAGTTCCATACCTTGGTAGTTACGAAAATCTTTTCGCGTGCAATGCCGCTGGTGCGAACTGCTTCGCCAACCCCTTTTTCGTTCATGTATAAGTAGGCAGTATCTATATGGCGATACCCAGCTTCGAGTGCCCAATGTATAGCATTGATAGTTTCTTGTCCGTCGGGCGTTTCAAAAACACCTAGTCCCAGATAGGGCATTTCAACGCCATTGTGTAATTGTGTCGTTCCCTGTATATCTGTAATCTTCATGTTGAAGCAAATTGTTGTTTCTGATAACAAAGTTAGGAATAAAAAGTTGTATTAGCTAAACCCCTATTAGGGCGGATTTTCTAATGAATATGACCAGAAAAGGTGTTGGGAAATAAGAAGATTTGTTTTCTTTGTATTCAGTACCCATATTTATATAAAATTTCAAACTATGCGCCGCCACGATAAGGAAATTAAGGACCCACTGGTCATTGAGGATATCGTAAATCGTTCTGAGCTATGCCGGATTGGACTTGTAGAAGACGGAATGGCATACATTGTGCCCTTAAACTATGGTTACGCCAATGGAATGATTTACATGCACTCTGCACCTAATGGACGTAAAATGGAGATTCTGAAACAGAATAGCCGTGTGAGTTTCGAAATTGAATTTAGCGGAGAGGTTGTAAAGAAAGAAGAAGCCTGCCGGTGGACTGCAAAATACCGTTCAGTAATGGGACGAGGTACAGTTGAAATTGTTTCGGAACCTGAACGAAAGCGCTTTGGAATGGATATCATCATGCGAAAATATGGTTTTGAGGGCGAAATTAATTATGATGATGCCTCACTTTCGCGTATGGTGATACTTGAGCTAAAGATAGAAGCGGTTCAAGGAAAGCAGTCGGGCGATTGGTGACGGGTAAAATTTTAGCAGCCTCCGGCTCACGCGTTCAGCTGCTATATTCACGTTATCAAAATTAAAACACCTATAAAAAATTACTTTCTTTTTCTTTTATCTACAATTTGTCCTGTTTTTTCCGATACATACGCCGCAAGGAAGTAACCCAGGCCTTGCCCTTCGCTTATATTCCCAATTGCATTTGCCGGTGGACCCGACATGCTATAGGCATTGCCGGTTTCTTCCATTTTATGAAGGGCTTCCAGATAATTGTAATACTTTTTCTCTACTGCATATAACCTGAGTTTTACATTGTCATTGGCTCCTGCGTTGTGTATGTATCCCTTCATATGTGTGTAATTGGCATTTTCTGCAGTTATGCTAAAATAATCGTACTCAGTAGGGTTATTGTCAGTGAGCTTGTCGTTTACGAAAATCCTGGTGAAGTAGAAATTTTCCGCTTGTTGAGGCTCCTGCCCGAAATAGTAAATACCAATAATGGTTGTGTCTTTGTCTTTGTCGTCATCTCCTTCTTCCGTAAATTCGGGCATTTCGTATAATTCGCAATTCATCGAATCAATGTTTACTCCCTGAGGCATTCTCGAAAGGGCTGTGTATGTATTTTGTCCATTAATAGCTTGCGCAAGCGTAATAGATAATTTATACGTTCGCTGGGGTTCGCATGCAAAGGGCTCTTCAGAATAATATAAACCCGGTGTATCTGAGCGTTCGCTGAAGTGGACAGGTTTTGCTCCTCCTTCAATAACAACGGTAGCGTTGGATACACTTCTAGGGGCGGCGTTGTCGAAATAGCTGTTTGTGAGTGATAAAAAAACGGCTTGTTCTTTGTATTCGTTGGTAATTACGGAATGTACCACAAGCATGTCCGGGTGTTTTTCAATGTTCCAGCTTATTTCTTCTTCGGCCTCCATGCTACAGGAAGTTAGGGTCACGGCAATTACGAGAATATATAATAGATTCTTCATATGGTATGTTTTTGAAATTAAATTAATTAAAAGTAGAAGTTCCATGTAACTGAAGGCATGAAGCCAAGAAAGTTCTGTTTGTAGGCTTTCGTAATGTTTGGGTTATTTTCATCGGGTTTAAAATAGATGCTCGTTGGGTTTGTTTGGTTATATACATCGAAAACCGAGAATACTGTTTCGCTGTGGTAACGACGATTGGGTTTATCCTTTCCACGCCAAGTGAGCGAAAGATCTAATCTGTGATAAAGTGGCATTCTGTCGTTGTTCCGGCCAGGATAATAAGGTAAAACGGCATTGTCGTAAGTATATCGCAGAGCGGGTGTTGTAAATGGCCGTCCGGATTTTAATAAGAAATTGGCAGAAAGTGAAATGCGTTTTGATAGATTATACATGGTCACTAGCGTAAAGTCGTGCGTGCGGTCGAAGGACGATACAAACCAGTCTTTTTCCTGGATGCCGTTTATTTTTCGTTCCGATCTTGAAAGCGTATAACTCATCCAACCTGTCAATTTTCCTTCATTTTTCTTTACAAAAAATTCTATACCATAAGCGCGGCCTTTTCCCGAGCGGATGTCTTCATCCATACGTTCGTTAAACTGTGGCGTTGCAAATTCTCTGAATTCAATTTGGTTCTGCATGTCTTTATAATAGGCTTCTACCGATACTTCAATCTTGTCGTTGAATAGGTTTTTGAAGTAACCTACGCTGTACAGATCGGCCAATTGTGGCTTAATATTAAGTCCGGAACCTATCCAAAGGTCTATGATTGAACCTGTAGAAGAGTTTGACGCAACGTGCATGTACTGACTTGTTCGATTGTAACCAGCTTTGATTGAACTGCTTTCCGAAAGCTTATAGGTTAGCATAAATCGAGGTTCGAGCGATTGAAAATGGTTGTATATTTTGCCTTTACCGTAGTGCAATGTATCAATGGTCTGGTAATCGCTACCAAGCTTGTACACAGAGGCTTTACCTATGTTCTGATAAAGCGAATAGCGGATTCCGTAGCTCACTGTAAGCCTGTCGGTTACTTTTTGCTCGTTATTGAGGTATATGGCATGCTCCAATGCATTATTTCTGGGCATTGTAAAATTCTCTTTTATGGTATCGTTTTGGTTATTGATTTTGCCGGGATTGAATTTGTGATATGTAGTAATAAAGCCGAATTTTAAGGTGTTTCGTTCGCTGGTGTACACGCCTGCATCATATTTTATAGAATAGTCTACCAAATCGGCCTTCCAATCGAACTTCATCACTTTTTTATCTTCGCCATACTTGAATTCGTTGCCAAAGTTGTAGTTGTAATTGCTCACCAGCAGGGTTAGATTGGTAAACACCTTACTCGAAGGAATAAAGTTCCATCGTGCGGTGGCTGTATAATTACCCCAGCTGAAATCGTTTGAATAATCGTTATCATCCGATGTCATCTCGAATACATCCTTTCCAAAATAACCCGATAAGAAAATCCGGTTTTTGGAATTGAGGGCGTAATTGGCTTTCATGTTTATGTCGAAAAAGTAATACGGTACCTTCGGGAATGAATCGTTCATTGCATAAATCGCTTTTGTTAAAAGGTCGATGTACGCCCGGCGGCCCGAGATAATGAATGAACCTTTGTTCTTCTTAATAGGCGCTTCAAGGGTAAGACGGCTCGAAAGGGTACCAATACCGCCTGAGGCCTCAAATTGTTTGTTGTTCCCGTCTTTCATACGTATGTCAATTAAGGACGAAAGCCGTCCGCCATACTGAGCAGGGATGTTTCCCTTGTAAAACTCTACGTTCTGAATGGCATCGTTGTTAAATACGGAAAGCAGGTTTCCGAGGTGACTGGCGTTGTAAACAGTAGCTTCGTCAAGCAATATAAGGTTTTGATCGCGGGCACCACCGCGAACGCTCATGGCCGAAGAGCCTTCGTCGCTCGTTTTAACGCCTGGAAGAAGGGATAAGGTTTTGAGTACGTCAACTTCTCCAAAAGCAACGGGAATCTGCTTTATAGTTTTGCTCGACAATGCTACAACGCTCATTTGATTGGAAGAGACATTGTCTTGTGCTTTTTTTGCTCTTACTTCAACCTCTTTCAAAGTTTGTACCCTTTCGGATAATTCAATATTAAGGGATACATTGGAATGGAGATCGATAAGGGTGTCTAAATTACTATATCCAACATAGCTTACTCCTATGTTGTACTTACCAGGAGCCATGGACAAAGAATAAAAGCCATAGGGGTTTGTAATTACGCCGAGTGTGGAGTTTTTAACAAAAACGTTTACACCAATGAGCGTTTCGCCGTTTTTTTTGTCTTTTATCGTTCCGCTTATTGTGAATTTCTGGGCCTGAACGCTCGTAACCCACGGTGTGATAATGATGCAGCTAACTAGAATTCTAAAGAAGGTTTTCATTCGTATATATTAAGTTAAATTGTTAAAATTTCCCTTAAGACATAGCTGGAGCTAAAAACCCTACCTTCTTCTTAAAATTTTATATAAATATTTTGTAAGTCTGGTGCTTTCGAATTACCGAACCACAATGGTTTTCTTGTCTACTGCTGAAACCTGGAAAAAACCCATGGCATACTTGTCGAACATGGAGATTGGGTTCTCCATAAAACCAACGCTCGAATAATTGAGAAATGCGATCCTGTTCATTTGTTCATAAATCGAATATACCTTTTGCGATAGTGAATACAGCTCGAGGGTTACGGTATCTTCCAGTTTTAAAGCGTATTGTACTTTGATATCATCCAACGTTTTGTCGAATTTGTCGCTTAATATAGCAAAAGAGGATTCTTTGGTGATTTCAACATGATTGCGGATAATCCGGGTTAGGTAATATCTCGGATTGTCTTTCATTACCGGACCAATTCCGAAATGCAGGTAATAAGCCGAATCGTCGTTAGCATACTTGGGAGTATATACAATTTTCACGTTTTCTAATCCATTCATGGGAATCAATGTGCTGGATGCCCTGTAACATGCAGTGTCGCTTTGGATAACCAGCGTGTAGGTTATATTTGCGGCGGCGCAGTATGGTTTGCTTTGGTAGTACCCGGAACCAGTATGGTTGTACCACATGGTATCGCCTTTGCTTGAATATACAAAAACGGTTGCATGCTCAACAGGATGCGCTGATACAGAATCTTTTATTGTTGAAGAATAGCAAAAATGGACCGTTTGTGGTTCCATTTGATCAGTCAACAGCGCTTCAACAACGGGCACTTGCTTTAAGCCGTTTGTCTCAGGGAAGTCAACAACAGCCTCGCAACCGCCGATTGCTATTGAGATAATCCCAAGTAATACTATAAATAATTGTTGTTTCAAGCTATTCAAATTTAAATTCGTATGTAAATGAAGGTACAAACTGGAAAATATAATATTCCAACATGTTAAAACGCCTATCACTGTATTTTGTACCTGCTAAAGGTTTGTCAGGATCGCCATTAATAAGGTCTCTGTAATAATAGAATATTGGATTGCGCTTGGCATAGGCATTATACAGCATTAGGCTCAAACTGTGCTTAAAATGTTTACTATTTCCCAGAATGAAGTTAACCCCGACATCTAACCTGTGATAATCGGGCATACGCTTATTATACATGTTGTTGTTATCGAAGAAAGGAAATGTTCGCTCGTCTATTTGGTATTTCGCCAAGGGTAGGCTGAAAGGGTTACCACTCATATAAATCCAAGAGGCTGATATGTTTATTCTTTTGGAAAGTTCTAATGCGGCGTTTATTGTAAGGTTGTGTCTGCGGTCGTAATAAGGGTTGTACTGTTTGCCATTATTTACATTTGTCTCTGTAGTAGTAACTCGCGACCACGTGTAATTAATAATACCTGTAAAGCGGCCTGTTGTTTTGCGTATAGAGCATTCAATTCCGTATGCGTTTGTTTTTCCTGAAATAGCAGATTCTTCATACCCCTGACCAAGCAATAATTCGTCATTCGGAATAAGGCGATACTGGTTCTGCATGCGCGACATGTACGATTCAACAGAAATTTCGATGCTCTTTTGGCCTGGATTAAAGAATAAACCTGTTGAAAAATGGGCGGCATATTGCGGTTTAAGTGTTTCGTTGGCAAAAATATATCGTTCAAAAGGTATAAAGATGTCGTACATCCGCGCACCGTGGTGATACTGGCTGTTGTGCGAATAGCCGGCTTTAGCGGATAGGTTCTCCAGTATATTGTACCGTAAAGTGGCCATTGGCTCGGGATATAAAAGGATAGAAGATTTCCCGGGGGCTGTATTGTTGATCGCAGAAATTCGAAGACCTAGATTAACATTGAATCTGCTTGCTAATTGAATATCGGCCTCGCTGTATATTCCGTGAATAAATCGTTTCGCGACTACTGCTGAGTCCAGTACATTTAATTGAAGGGTATTGGAACGTTCGCCTTTGATAGGAGTCATTTCCTGGTATGTAGAGGATAAGCCAAAGTTAATCTTGTTGTTGGATCGCGCATAATACGTAAAATCGTACTTCAATGAATATGACCGCATGGTAGTGCTTAAAAAATAAGGCTTATCGTTGTTGCTTCCGCTCATTGCATGTTTATAGTTGCTAAAGGTTGCCGTTAGGTTGGAAAAGAGTCTGTTGGAGAATATCCTGTTCCATCGGAAAGATAGCAGCGTGTTTCCCCAAATGGTACCTTCTTTATCATCAAGAATATCGCGGCCTTTGTAAAATGATAAATAAAGTTTATTCGATAAATCAAGGGAATAGTTCAGCTTGGTGTTTAAATCGTAGAAGTAAATGTTCTTGAGGTCTGTGTCTTCGTTTTTAAGGAATAGTCGGGCTAGTTTATCAATATATGAGCGCCTTGCCGAGACTAAAAACGAAGCTTTTCCTTTAGAAATGGGCCCTTCTACGGTGAGCCTGCTTGTAATTGTACCTATACCTCCGGTAACAACGAATCGTTGGTTGTTCCCGTCGCGAAGCCTGATGTCTACAATCGAAGATATTGAACCTCCCAATTTAGCTGGAAGATGACTTTTGTAAATTTGTACATCCTTTATAACGTCAGGGTTTATTGTAGAAAACCATCCGGAAATATGATACATATTAAACATAGGCGCGTCATCCAATACAAATGAGGTTTGCTGAGGGGTGCTGCCTCTTACATAGAGCCCATAAGGCCCATCGGTAAATGGTTGTACACCTGGCAGCATTTTAAGGTATTGAACAATGTCTATTTCGCCTAGCAATGCTGCAGACTTTCGCATGAGTGCAAGCGGCAATTCCTCCTGTCCGGGCCGCGTTGAATTTACTCGGTTATTTAATTTTACGTGTAAACTGATTTCTTTAAGAGAAATAGCTTCAGGCTTCAGTTTAAAAGACATTTTCTGGTTTCCGGAAACGTCTATAGTCGTTTCGATGGCTTGGTATCCAATAAAAGAACAACGCAATTTGTAGGATCCTTCGGCCAAAGTAAACGAATAAAACCCAAAAGCATTGGTAACTGTACCAGCGGTTAGATTGTGTATGATAATATTGGCTCCAATTAAGCGTTCTCCGGTAATCGAATCGGAAACAAAACCCGAAATTGTAAATATTCCCTCTGGTTTAATTTTCCCTGATGGAGAAAGAATAACCTGGTTTTTCTCAAGCTTGTAGCCGATTTGCGCCTGGCTGCAAATGACTTCGAGAATGGCAGGTAGCGTTACTTCTGAAACATGAACTGATACCTTCTTATTTACTGGTATTTTACTTGGACTGTAGAATAATTGCACGGCGAACTCGTCGGATAGTCTTGTGAGAATGCTTCCCAATGTTGCCGAATCGGCTTTTAATGTTATGAGTTTTGAAGATAAATTTTGCGCTTTACCTCCAAAACATATGATAAACAGAAATGTGCTGATGATAACTATCCGGTACATTTGGCAAATATATAATTTGCTGTTCAATATTGCTATAATAGATATAAACAGAACTAGATAGGATTTCAGAATATTTTTTAATAATATTACAGGTTTATAATTCAATACAATAACAATGATTAGGACGCTTCTCCTGGTATGCGGCTTTTATAATCTGGTTTTTGCCGGGTTTCATATAATGTTCTGGAAATTTTTTAAGTGGAAAGAGGACTTGCAGAAGAATTCCGCTGGTAACAGGGCTATAATGCAGATATTAAATATACGTCTTATTTATATCTTTTTACTGATAGGCTTTATATACTTGTTGTTGCCCGAACAGCTCATTGAAACATCACTTGGACGTGTTTTGCAAATAGGAATCCTGGGTTTCTGGGTAGGAAGAACCATTGAGCAATTTATTTTTCTGCGCATCAAGTCGAAAATGGTAAATATTTTGACCATTGTGTTTATTGCAGGCGTAATTTTACACTTGCTGCCAATCCTTTTGCACTGAATACGGCTGGTTCAGAAATACCAACCCTGACGAACAAGACCCTGACAGATGAAAATTGAATTTCTAAAAGAAAACCCGGTTTTTTACGACACAATTGCTGAATGCATGTTTCGGGAGTGGGGACATTTGCATGAGGGGGCTACCCTTGCAAGATATTACAACTACCTCGAAGAAAAGCTAAATACCGATCGAATACCGTTAACAATTATTGCAAAATCAAGGGCTAACGAGTTGTTAGGCTTTGCAAGTCTGGTCGGTTCGGATATGGAAATCAATAAAGACATGACCCCTTGGATTAGTGGGGTCTTTGTAGTTCCAGAACATCGCGGTAACGGAATTGGAAGGCTTATGATAAGCCGCCTTGAGCAACTTGCTCGTGGCTTCGGTTTTGATAAACTATACTTATACACTTTCGATAAGGAAGATTTTTACAGGAGTTTGTCCTGGGAAAAGCTGAAAACTGATCGTTATTTGAATAGCACAGTCTCGGTAATGTTCAGGAATCTATAGATTTATCTACTGCATACGTCCAGTAATTTCTCCCAGTAGTCGTCGAATGCTCTCGCAGGAATCTTCGTCCAGGTTTGCAAGTGTTTCTTTGCCTTCCTGAACCATGGTTAGAAATTCCATTGCTAGCAATACGGCAGAAAGACCATTGTTTTCAATATATTCCGAATTGCTTTCTGTGATCCCTACACGTTGGCGCAACAGATGATTCTTGAAATCAATGGTAGTGAACAGATCAAATAAATTCTTGTCTGGATCAAGCCTTACAACTTTGCTGTTACAATTGGCTTCGTTTCCTGCAAATAGTGCTCTTTTTAGTGTGTCGTGAACTATATTTCCTTTGCTGGTCCCGCTTAAAACAACTATAAAGTCGAGTTTCCATCCCATAAGAAGGTTTGCCAATGATGGTACATTGGAAGCCTCCGTGGCAGGCAGGATGTATATTTGTTTGTCGGGATGAAACAGCCTGAATAAGGCGGTAAGCAGATAGTATGAACTATTATCTTCAACAATAATATTGTTCGACTTTTGAATAAATTGTTGTTCCGAAAACCTTGCGCCCATTAAAGCATAGATAGGAGAGAGGGTGTCGGCCGAGGCTTTGCTTAGTGTGCGAACGTTGTAAATGATCGATTCGCTGCTATCGTCATCTTCAATAGCACGTTGTACAGCAAGTATTCGGTATAGCTTGTTTACATCAATGAGATGTGGCGAATGGGTTGTGTATAGGATCATTAATTCTTCCTTAATATCCTCAAATACCTTTAATACATCTTCCTGTGCTCGGGTATGCAACGAAATTCCCGGCTCATCAATCAGCAATACCCGGTTGGGTTGGTTAAGCCTTGCAGTAGCTTTCAATTCGAGATAAAACGAAAGAAACCAGCGCACACCTCTGCTTCGCTGTTTGGGGTACAGCCGCTCCTTCGAGTCCTTAATCCAGAATTCAAGGTATGGCTTGCCTC
>DATALJ010000271.1:0-33537 GCA_036261135.1 Bacteroidales bacterium | reverse complement strand
TAATATGTCGTGTATGGCGAAGAATCCAAAGGAGATAAATATACCCAGCACCGAAAAGATGAGCAGTTGTTTGGAGAAAGTTTGCTTGCTTCTGCCCGATGTGTTCAGTGATGAAGGAACCCGGCGGAAATCCATGGTAAGCTTGGTGTGCAAGATAAGGCGTAATTGATCGTAATCTGCTCCCAGCCATTCAAGCGGTTTTCGCATGAGTTGAACCAGAAATAAAGTAAATTTAATCATGGCTTTACTCTCCGAAGGCTTTACTTAGTATTTCCGAATCGAAGCTGTTCTGATCGTTGCCTGTGAGTTGGGCAAACAGTTTTTCGAGGGTTTCGGCGTTTTCGTTCTTTAATGTTTCAAAGCTGCCATCGGCAACCACATTGCCATTGTTGATGAGAATAATGCGGTCGGAAATTTTTTCAACTACATCCATCAAATGTGAGGAGTAGAAAATGGTTTTTCCCTCAGCGGCTAAGCGCTCCATTAGTTCTTTCACAAGAATTACAGCATTGGCATCGAGCCCCGACAATGGTTCATCAAGAAATAGGATATCCGGATTGTTTATGATTCCGGAAGTAATCAGAATTTTTTGCTTCATTCCTTTGGAGAAAGTATCCATTCGCTGGTCGGCATGCTTATCCATCCCGAAAAACGTTAACAGATGCCCAATACGCGAATGTAACGTTTTCTGGTCGATATTATACAGGCTTCCAATAAAATGAAGATATTCGTTCGGGGTTAGTGAATCGTATAAAGCCCCAATCTCGGGTACGTAGCCTATGCGCTTTTTGATTTCAATTGCCTGGGTTTTCAGATCGAAGCCTAACACATTGATATCACCTTCAAAATCGGTTAGAATACCACAAAGAATTTTTACAGTGGTACTTTTCCCGGCACCATTGGGGCCAATGTAACCTATGATTTGTCCGGGAGTAATGTCCAGGTTTATACCTTTCAGTACTTCATTGTTTGTACTGCCGTTTTTGTAGCTTTTACGAAGGTTCCGTATGGATATAAGAGGGGTCGACATAGCAAGTATTTGATTGATTATCTTTTTAAC
The DNA here is from genome assembly GCA_036261135.1 of Bacteroidales bacterium. Lineage (GTDB taxonomy): Bacteria > Bacteroidota > Bacteroidia > Bacteroidales > JAAUTT01 > JAAUTT01. The sequence goes on along the minus strand of DATALJ010000271.1, from coordinate 32,477 downwards.
CACAGGCGGTAAATATAATAAAACTTAAACAGGCTTGTATATAAATGTTGTACAACTTCATAGGTTTTATTGCGCAGAGGCTAAATATAGTTTATCCAAGGAATTATTATATTTTCATAGTCAGTAATGCATTTGTTTTTTATATTTGAAAAACGGGACTTCTGTTTATTGGATTAGAAATTTTGAGAATGAGTAATTTTGACTGGTCAGGAAAAACTATTTTGATTGCTGAGGATGAGTTAATTAATTTTCGTCTTTTGGAGGTATTACTTTCTAAAACTAAAGTAAAGCTTCTACGTGGCCGCGATGGATTGGAAGCATTACGCATTTTTACTGAAAACCCATCCATCGATTTAATTTTAATGGATATTAAAATGCCGGAAATGGATGGTTGCGAAGTTACCCGCAAAATAAGGGAAATCAATACCTCTGTACCCATAATTGCCCAAACTGCCTACGCACTGGATGAGGAACGGGAAAAATCAATGGAATCGGGCTGCAATGCTTATATAACTAAGCCAATCGATAAACAAAGCCTTCTGGATTTAATCAATTCTTTTTTTGGGGTAAGCAAATAGCCAAGTGCAATCTGCTTATATATCTTCGGCCGCTTTTGGCTAATCGCTGTAATATTGTACAAGAAAAGGTATATCTATGGTACTTTTTAAAGATCCCACTGAACAATACTCTGTAATTTTTATAGTAGTAGCGTTTGTTTTGGATATTATTCTCCATCTGATACCCGATTTACGGCCATTAATCATCAGGCTTACCGAATTAAACCTGTTTTTAATGAGCTCGCTTGTTTTTGCCTTCGGCTTACTCAATAACCATCGTAATTTAACCGGATTTACTTTTTGGAGCCTTATAACGATGCTTTGTACTTTCCTTTTGGCTGTTACTGGCATAAACACAGGTATTTTCTTCGGAAGTTTTGAATACGGTTATACCTTACCTACAACCCTGGCCGATGTCCCTTTGATTGTTCCTCTGAATTGGGCTATGCTTCTTCTTTCTGCATATGGATTTTTAACCAACGCTGTTACACAAAGGAATTTACGGGCACTCCTTGCGTCGATACTTGTTTTATTGCTTAATTTCTTAATTCAACCGGTGGGCGTTAAGCTTGGGTATTGGTCATGGGATCTGGGCACAATTCCTTTTCAGAATTATCTGTCGTGGTTTGTGGTAAGCCTTATATTCACACAAATTCTGGCTTTTATGAAGATTCATGCACGTTCGGTAATTTTTAAGACCTATCTGATCATGCAATTTTTGTTTTATGGCCTTCTGAATGTGTTTTTATAATCCTGATTTTAATAATTTTTCTTTCTGCTGTAACTTTTGTTTTCTTTGGTCGTCTTAATTCCGATTTGTAGTATAAAATGACGGTTGACCAGTACAATAAAAGCGTAGATGTCTATTCCGACGGCCTTTTCAGGTTTGTCCTTAAAAACTTGCGCGATACAGACAAAGCCAGGGATATTGTGCAGGATAGCTATGAGAAGCTTTGGGTAAAGGTTGAAACAGTTTCTTTTGAGAAAGTTAAGTCCTACCTTTTCTCTACCGCATACCACACCATGATTGACATGCTGCGTAGAGAAAAACGTCAATCGGAATGGGATCCTTCCATCGAAAAAGAACTTGTTTACAACCAGCATTATTCTGACTTAAAAGAAGTGCTGAATCATGCGTTAAGCCTGCTTCCAGAGATACAACGTTCGGTAATAATGCTGCGAGATTACGAAGGATACTCTTACGAAGAAATCGGGGAGATAACCAATTTAACGGACTCTCAGGTTAAAGTATACATTTTCAGGGCGCGTACCTTCATGAAAAATTATATAGGACAAATAGAAACCGTAATTTGATAGGGACATGAAGAAGATTACTGTTAATAATTACGAAGCCTTTTTCCTGGATTACATCGAAGGAACTTTGGACGATGCTACAACCCGGGAGCTTGAATCTTTTCTTCTACTGCATCCCCATTTAAAGAATGAATTGAGTCTTGGGTGCGGGGTTCAATTACCTTCCGAGACCATTGTTTTTTCAGGGAAGGAGGCACTGAAGAAATTCCAGTTCGAAAATATGCCTGTAAAAGCAGCTACATTTGCCGATTTTTGTATTGCTGCGCATGAAGGCCTTCTTTCGGAAAATAAAAGGGAAGAACTCGCTATTTTTATGCAAGCCGATGGGGGTTTGTTAAAGGAATATATCGCTTACGGGAAAACCATATTAATTCCCGACAACATTATTTACCCGGATAAGGAGAAGCTTTATCAGAGGGCTCCTGTTGTCAATTTCGGTACAGTTTATATGTGGGGCGCTGTTGCTGCTGGTCTTTTGCTTTTCATTGGTATTTATACTGGGTTCTTTAGCAACAAAACAGTGGAACAAAATCATTTAGCTAGCCGTATTCCTTCTCAAAATAAAGTGGAAGAGCCCAAAGTTATTTCCACCCGTGAAGTTGCTGTTGATCCTGCTATTGAAAAAGCTGAAATCAAGCCTTCCGCAATTATTAAAACTGACATACGTTCTCTTGTAAATCATTCGGATGAGGTAATTCAGATAGAGGAAGCTGAAATTGAAGTTGAGCCAGTTGATGAACCTCAACTGGTAGCTATTGTAAAGGAACCCATCGGAAATGGTAATAGCGATGTGTTGTTCGATTCTTTGAAAACCGCAAAACCGGCAACCGACATAAATGCTGAGGATGGTGAAAAACACAAATTGCTGGCCCTGGTGGAAGAAGGCGTCGAAAAAATTAATAAGGTAACGAAATCGGATAACCTGGCATTGGCTCATCAAACCACCCCCACAGGCAAAATTAAATCTTTTTCGATTAAACTTGGGTTTATTGGTTTCGAGCGCAAAAAAGCACGCAATTGATCTTCAATAAAAAAGGCGACCGAATCTGGTCGCCTTTCCTATGAAAATTTCAAATTAAGTTAGTAATTTTTAATGAACAACAGGATGTGACTGCTCTATGATGGTCCGCGCCATCTCAAGAATTGTAGTATCATCCAATGAAATTACTCCACCGTCAGGCCCTTGTTCGAGATGAATTCCGATACAATCACCGGTTTTATAATGGCTCGCGCCAAAATAATTACGGATCGTATCTTCGGAAACATTCAAACGATCGGCAATTTGTTTCATGCTTCCTGCAGGCAGATTGTCTTTAATCTTTCTCAGTTCATTGAATGTAATATTCATAATCGTAAAGTTTTATAGTTAATAATTAAATCAGCACCCTAAATATAAATATAAAAATCCGCATAAGCAATTATTTTAACATTTCTTAACACACAAGAATAAAACTTATATAAAACTAGAATAAAATTAATTATGTCATTATTGTTAAAGTATTTATTTAATATTAAAATGTCCATTTTCTTGAGATGCTCATATATGTTTGTGTTAGGGCATTTAAAAAAATTTGATATTCGAGATTCGACCTGAAATTCAGTATTACGTGTTTTGATTCTAAATTACTTGCTATTGAAAAGTATACGTTTGGCTCCGAAAAGAAGGAGATGAGCCTATTTGCAAAGACATATATTGATAACGTTAATCTCGTTAACTTATTGCAAAAGAGCAGGAATAATTCCATAAGGCCTTACGAAAGGGGCTAATGAGCGTTAAACAAGAGTACAAAAAAAGGTTATGTAAAATCGTTTAATGAAGCCGGCCTAAATCTGGCAAGTTCCTAAAACGTCATTTTACACAACCTTCTTAAAACTGCAGCTGACTACAATGTGTGAACCTGAATGTATCCGCTAAGGAAGTCTCTTGATATCAGAATATTCTCGCGCTCGCTATTATGATGCGAATTACTGTTGATCGCTTTAACTGTTTCGAGCGCCGTCCACCAATCTTTTTCCGTTTCCCATGTTTGAACCGACATGGTTTTTTCGTCATTGATCTTTACAAGTTCAAGTTCTACAAAACCGGACTGCTTTGCTAATAAACTGGGGAAACTGTTTTCCTCTTTCGAACGTCGCAGTTCTTCATCAGCCTTTCCGGGTTGGAGGTTGAAAACAAGAATTACTTTGTAATACTTCGTTTTATCCATATATTCATTTTTTAAATTGTTAACATTTCAGTTATTCAGCTTGTAAATTCTTTAGCAGCTTATGGAGTAGTACTTTTAGCTGAACCTTTTCTTCTTCGTCGAAATCATTACCTAATTGGGCTTCAATTTCCAACCATACTTTTGAGAGTTTACTCAATTGTTCCCTGCCCTGGTTGGTAAGAAAAACCCGCGAAACCCGTTTATTCTTTTCGTCTTTGGCTTTAGTGATCCAACCTGACTTTTCCATCCTGTCGATCATGATAAATAGCGTAGGGAGCTTAATTTCGAGTTTTTCTCTGAGCTCGGTCATTGTTTGTCCATCGGTTAACGACAAATAATACAGAAGCCCTTCCTGACCAGGATACAGGTTTAATTTGGAAAACCCTTTAGCCATCGTTTTTCTGTGTGCCTTAAGTACTTTTACTAGTATTTGGCCTATATATTCCATTTGCTCGCATGATTATTATTGTGTAAAGATATAAAATTACTTAGTCGACTAAGTAAATGAGTTCATTTTTTATCGGTTCGTGCATAATTTTCATTTTTACGAAGTGTATCTAAAAACTATATTTTTACTAGAGAAATGCCATTTTCCTGAATAAGAATCTTGCCGTCCTTATACAAAGCGCCTATAGCGCGTTTAAACGTTTTTTTACTAACGCCGAATAAGCTATAAATTTCATCGGGTGGGGTTTTATCGGTTAGGGGAGCGAAGCCGCCTTCTTTTTCAAGATAAGCAAGGATAGGATCTGTTTGTTCTCCTACTTTGGCGTAACCTATGGGGTAAAGGCTCAAATCAATCTTTTGATCTTCTCGGATTTTTTTTACGTAGCCGGTAATGGTTTGCCCCACATTAAGCTTCTGGAAAACCTCGTTGGCATAAAGCATTCCCTGGTGAAAATGGTTAACAATGGCTTTGTAGCCCATATCGGTGGCTTGCCATATCAATAGTTCCACCTGCTGGCCGGGTTCGTATTCGGGTGGTATGCGATCGAGGAATTGCTCCAGTTTTGCTGAGCCAGCTATGCGGTTACTCCTTTTATCGATGAATACGTGAACAATATACGATCTTCCTTCAACCATATTTACCTTTTGTTCGCGAAAAGGCACCAGCAAATCCTTCATTAATCCCCAATCCATGAAGGCACCAAATTTATCAACGGATTTCACGCGCATTAGCGCAAATTCGCCAACGGTAGCACGAGGTTTTTCAGTAGTTGCAATAATGCGGTCATCCGAATCGAAATAAAGGAACACTTCCACTTCATCGCCCGGACGAAAGTTAAGGGGTACATATCGCCTGGGTAGTAATATTTCGCCTAATTCAGCGCCATCGAGGTATACACCAAAATCCAGCTCTTTCACAATTTTCAGCGTATTGTATTTTCCGATAAAGGGCATGTTCGAATAAATTGATTAAGGGGGCAAGTTAGGGAAAAAAGAGTTATTCCCACATGATTAAAAAAGTCGCACCTTATTCCTTTAGTATAAGGTGCGTTTCGTGCATAAACAATCCGGTTTTCTCGTTGAGTTCCGAAAGCATAACGGAAATAGCTTCAAGGCTTTCGCTCATTTCGCGGTTGAGGTTCGTGGATGTTTCAAATTCGTTGGAGGCATCGTTTACTTTCGATTTTATCTCGTGGAAAAGATTGGCAATTTTCTCGAGGTATGGTTTTATTTTCTCCGATTCGTTACCCGATGATTCGGCCAGGCGTTTTACCTCGGTTGCAACAACTGAAAATCCGCGGCCTACCTCACCGGCGCGTGCAGCTTCAATAGCGGCATTTAATGCCAGGATATTGGTTTGACGGGCTATTTGTTTGATACTACCCACAATTCTGTCGAATTCATTTAATTGTCCTGAGTTGGAATTTATCGTTTCCATTAGCGCATCGAATTCTTTTTTAAGGAATCGTGTTGCTCTGTGGGTTTGCAGTATAAACGTTTTTATCTTATCGCTTTGTTCTTGCAGGTTATCGGATGTTCCTTTTACGCTGTTGGCCAATTCGCTTATTACATAGGTTTTGTAATGGTAACAATTCTCTTTACGGTTCAGTCCGTTGAAGATGGCAATGGCCATGCGCTCGCAGGTATCATATCCGCAAAAGGCGCAGTTAAGGAAGTCTTCCTTGTTTATTTTTTGCATTTCAATGTACAACTTCTTTAATTCCGATTCGTTGGGGATAACTACTTTGTTATTGGCTGATAAATCTTTGTATTTACGCGAATAAATCTCGCGTTTCCAATAACGGGAGAGGGTTTTATCTATTTCCTTTGGCGAGGAGAATTTCTTTTGTGCATCGCGGTTTCGTTTTTCAACATGGAATTCGATTTCGTCCGGATGTTTGTCTTCGTTCAGCGTTCCGGGGCCACCATTTCATCCGGCATGACAATTTAAGCAGTCGATGAGCACAGGAGCGTACCCCGAAGCAATTTGTTGGTTCAGATTTTCGAGATAAGGATAAATGGCTTCCTGGCCTTCAATTTTGCGTGTAATTTGCCCAATGTTTGGCATATCCCGCTCGGCAGTACGCAACAATCCGCCTGGGGTTGAAAACGAAACGGCACGTTCAGCAGGTGGATTGTCATAATCCGTTTCCTTATAGTGCGATAAATCAATGCCATTATCGTCTATTAACTTTTTGAGCGATCGAATGGTAACATTAAAATCGCCTAATTCTACCTCGTCGAATTCTCTGCGCTTGGCCACGCACGGTGATATTACAGCAATTTTATGATTGGAATACTTGGTATAGTACGTTTTGATCATTCTCATTGTGTGCACCATAGGACTATCAACAGGTGCCAAATAGCGCAACAGCTCCGGCTTATAAATCTGAATATATGTAACAATGGCAGCACACGGTTGTGAAATAACGGCCTTGGGTTTATTATTTTCAATGTGGTCAATGTACGATTTTACTGTGAGTTCAGCACCGAAGCTAACATCGAAAATGGCTTCAATGGCCAGTTCTTTCAAAAGGGTATTTATTTTTAAATACTCCCCCGGGAAATTGGAAGCAATAGCGGGCGCTACAATTGCAACCATTTTTTCTTTGTGGTTAAGGGCGTCAATAAATTTTTCAGTATCATCAAGGAAGGTTCGTGCATCGTGCGAACAGGCTTTAATACATGCCCCGCATCCAAGACACATGTCGTTAATCACCTTAACCGTATTGCCACTCCCATCGTTGCAATACTTAATTGGACACACCGCGATACACTTATGGCAATTCACGCATTTGTCATCATCAACCTCAATAATAGGGCTCAATTTAATTGTACTTTTCATGTAGTAATTTTCAATCAATGGATTAAATCTTTCCGTACCCGTATTTCAATTAACTATTTACATGCGGGGGGGCTTAGGTTGTAAATTTAATCATTTTTACTTTTCGTACAAATTGTATAAACGGTCAATTGGTGATAAAATATCATTATCTAACTGAATCGCCGGAACAGCCTTATTTTTTCTGAATAAGTTCGGCTAATTTTATTCTTTAGAAACCCTTATAACATTGTAATCCATCTTCCCTCAGGGAACAGGGTCATAACCATGACCGCCCCATGGGTTGCAGGAAATTACTCGCTTTATGGTGAGGTATAGTCCTTTAAACGGACCATGCTTGCGGAATGCTTCAATGGAATAGTTTGAACAGGTGGGTGTATACCTGCATTGGCGGCCAAGGTAAGGTGATAGCGCGTATTGGTATACTTTCACTAGCAGGATGAAAAAACCGCTAAGCAGTTTTTTGAAGCTGTTCCATAAGGTGGCGATGAAAGCCCCGCATTTTCTTATCAATATCATGGTAAGGTAATATGTCGTCTCCTATATAAACAACCAATATGTTCAGGTTGATGTTTTTTTCGGCCAGGAAAGCATAAATTGTGTGTTTGTTCAAACGGTGTGTCTCTCGCAGCAGCCGTTTTATACGGTTTCGCTTTACTGCCCTCTTAAATCGTTTTTTGGGTACGGCAAAGGCAATTTGTATGGGGTACTGCTGCGGGTAACTGGTAATTTTCCAGGTTACACGCAAAGGGTACGAAAAGTAAGTCGCTCCCTCTTTTATAAGAGCCTCGATTGCTTTCCGGCTTCGTAGACGTTCTTCCCTCGTAAATGTGTGCTTCACAATGTTCTGATAAAATAAAAGCTGGCCAGGAATCCCGGTCAGCTTGAATTTACAATTATGTAATTGTTATTTTACTTTCGAATTTACTTCTTCGGGTTTGCTCTCTTTCCCGTTTTTGGCTTCGTTCTTGTTGTGGTCCTTAATGTAAAGCTCTAGTGCCATAGTCATTGAAGGGGCCTGGGGCATGGGTGCCTGAATGTCCAAACGTAAACCGGCGTCTTTTACGGCTTTGGCAGTGGCTGTGCCGAAACTGGCAATACGAATGTCGTTCTGCTGAAAGTCGGGGAAATTGGCAATAAGCGATTTAATACACGATGGGCTGTAAAACACCATGATATCGTATTTTACGCCGGCCAAATCGCTCAAATCGCTATTGATATTGCGATAGAAAATAGCCTTGGTATATTTGAATTTGCTCTTGTCAAGCAGCTTGGGAATTTCGGGCTTGTGTTGTTCCGACAAGGCTACAAGGAACTTTTCTTCCTTATGTTTTTGCATTACGTCAATCAGTTCCTGGAAAGTTCCTTTTCCGTAGAAAATTTTACGTTTGCGGTACACAATATATTTCTGGAGGTAAAACGCAATCGATTCCGACATGCAGAAATATTTCATTGTGTCGGGCACGGTAATGCGAAGTTCTTCACAAATTCTGAAAAAATGGTCGATTGCAGTTTTACTTGTAAAAATTGCGGCAGTATGTGTTAAAATATCGACCCTGCTGGCCCTGAAATCTTTAACCGAAACACCTTCAACCAAACTAAAAGGTCTGAAATCGATCTTGAGGTTGTTTTTTTCTGCCAACTCAAAGAAGGGTGATTTCTCTTGTTCTGTAGGCTGGGGTTGCGAGACCAGAATCTTTCTAATTTTCAAAGCTTAAAAATTTAATGTTTAACTCAGTGTAAAATGCTTTACATCAATGACGCTGTGAATTTTATCAGCAATAGCACCGGTAAAATTTCGATGGCACAAAGATACAAAATCAAATAAAAAATTGAGGCACCCTTTTTCATAATAATTTGGAAACCCCTATGGATCCTGAGAAGAATTAACGTTGCTATTATCAAAAATCCGGCATAAATTACAAAGGGCTTGGCCTGATCCATAATAAAGGGATATACAATGATTACAGGGAATAAAAACAGCCCGATATTTTTGTTGTACAGACGGACATTATGAATATACTCGTCAAATTCGTCTTTCACCACAAATACATACCCTATAAACTTGCATACGCCAGACTTTAAACCGTAAATTACGGCTACGCCCATGGTATAAGCCAGCATACTAAGGAATTTGTAGGGCAATACCTGTCCCATACCGAAAAAGTCGACCACGAAATAAATAAAAAGGCCGAAATTTACTGCAAAAGTAAAATTGAGGGCCAACGAAATATTTCTAAACAGCACGTTACGTTCTCGGAATAAACGCAGCGATACCTGGTAATTTACCATTGCACCAGCAATTTGCGCTATAAATTTTTCGTAAACCATTCTCATCCACGAGAAGGTGAAGAGCGATACCAACAGGGTAATAACAATCCAGTTCATTCCGGTTTCTGCTTTAACTGCGCCCGGAAAGTTGTTATTCGTTGGTGATGTTTGTACTATGGTGGATTGTACTACTACCGAATCGGCTTTTGCCTGTCGAACGGAATCGGCTATCACCTGCTGTGGTTGTATAAAAGATTTGGCAGGAATATTCATTAAGAAATTATCCTGGTTTTTCAATACGACTGGAAGTGGCGACGCAAAGGGATAGTTATACTGATGATAGCGGGTGTAAATGGTATCGGAAGGTAAAATGGTTTTTTTATTAACCAGCGAATCTGCCGGTGCCATACTACTTGTGCGTGGTGCTACATTGGGTGTTTGCCTTACCTGAGGAGCTGTGCTCGTTGCAGGTTGCGAAGGTGCCTTAATGGAGTCGCCCTGAGCCAAAGGGAGCAGATCCGTTGCGGATAAAACGTGAGAACCACTGAAATGTATATTTCTTCCCTCCACCATTATCTTGGGCTGAAAATTTCTGCAAAAGTAATGATTTTTTACATACCTGGTTTGCATGTAAATAAAAAATCAATAAATGGCTCCGGTTATTGAAGTTTCTTATTCGACTGATGGCGTTGACTGTCGCGGTTCGTTTTCTTCTCCAGATTGTTTTTAAGTGCTTCGGTAAGGTCAATGCCCGTTTGGTTGGCCAAACAGATAAGAACGAAAAGGACATCGGCCATTTCGTCGGCCATATTGTGTTCGTTTTCGCCGGCTTTAAAGGATTGCTCACCATACTTTCGTGCAATAATGCGTGCCAGCTCGCCAACTTCTTCGGTTAACAATGCCATATTGGTAAGTTCGTTGAAATAGCGGACACCAATGGTCCGGATCCAATCGTCTACCGTTTTCTGTGCTTCTTCTATCGTCATTATTCCTTGTTTTTTGTATCGATAATTATGGTTACCGGCCCGTCGTTAAGCAAGGCCACCTTCATGTCGGCGCCAAAAACACCGGTTTTAACCGGCAGCCCCGATATTTCTTTCAGCTTAGCGACAAATGTTTCGTAAAGGGGAACAGCTACTTCGGGTTTGGAGGCGCGGATGTACGACGGACGGTTCCCTTTCTTTGTGGCAGCATGCAGGGTAAACTGGCTTACTACCAGGAATTCCCCGCGAATATCCTGTATATTGATGTTCATTACTCCATCGGCATCATTAAATATCCGGAGATTGGCTATCTTGGCTGTCAGCCAATCAATGTCTTCGAAGTTATCCGAATCCTCAATACCAACTAAAATCAAGAGACCGTTGCCTATAGAGCTTGTTATTTCCTGGTTAATGGTAACCGATGCTTCTGTTACTCGCTGTATTACTGCGCGCATGTTACTGGTAATTGCTTATCCTATATATTTGTTCATTGTTTCGTAAAGAATAGCGGAATCGATTGGTTTGGTAAGGTAATCCACGCACCCGGCTTCCATAATCTTCTCTTTTTCGCCACTAAAGGCAAATGCGGTTTGTGCAATAATGGGTATTTTTGGAAAAAAAGAAAGTATTTCGCGTGTAACCTGATAACCATCGATAATTGGAATTTGAATATCCATTAAAACGGCATCTGGTCTTAGCTTCTTACAATAATGAATTGCCTCTTCGCCATCTTTAGCCCAATGTATCCTGATTCCGGTTTTTTTCAGGTAGGTTTCCAGCAGTTGGTAATTCGATTCCACGTCTTCTACCACCAACACCGACTTTCTTTTCCAATCGTATTTGCCATTGTGGGGTTGATGATCTTCCGCGGCTTCCTCTTTGGGTAATTCAAGTTCGAAAGGGATAGTGAAGCTGAATATCGATCCCATCTCCAGTTCGGATGCTACGGATAACCTGCCACCCATCTGTTCTACAAGTTTCTTCGATATGGCAAGGCCCAGGCCTGTTCCTCCATACATTTTCCTTGTGTCCTGCACTTTAATAAACCGCTCGAAAATAATCGCCAGTTTTTCCTGCGGTATGCCAATTCCGGTATCTTTCACTTCTATTCGCAAAATACCGGGTGATTCCTCCGTGTATCCTACTTCAATGTATCCTTTTTCGGTAAATTTAAGGGCGTTGCCTACCAAATTGATGATAATCTGCCGGAAACGTACCTTATCGGTGTGCAATGTAATGGAGTCGTTGAAATGTGCTTCATTCAACCGGATATTCAGATCGGGTTTACCCATCCTGACCTTTTCCTGCTGGTAGAAGCGCATCAGTTCCTTCAACAGATTGTTCAGGTTGAAATGGGTGCTGTTCATCTTCATTTGGCCGGCTTCAATAAGCGAAATATCGATAATGTCGTCGATAAGTTTCAGTAAGCTGTCGCCACTATTTTTGATGATATTTCCAAACTCCTCTTTTTCTTGTTTTGAAGTGTCGGATTGGAGTAGCAGATCGGAGAAACCGATAATGGCGTTCATAGGCGTTCGGATCTCGTGGCTCATATTAGCCAGGAATGCACTTTTGAGCTTATCGGCTTCTTCGGCCTTTTCTTTGGCATTGCGCAGGTTTTCCTCCCTGAGCTTGCGGTCGGTAATATCGCGGATAAAGGCAAAGGCGTATTCCTTTTCCTCATGGTTAATGTAGTTGAAATTAATTTCGACCGGCATTTTCGAACCATCCTTTTTGCTGAATTCCGATTCGATAACCAATGAACCCTCCGTTTTAACAATGTCCCAGATATCGTTCCAATCGGGCGTAGTAAAGCGGGGGATCAGGGAGGTAATGTTTTTGCTGAGCAGCTCGCTTTGTGAAAACTCCAGGCTTTTTGTAGCGGCATGGTTCACATAGACAAACTGTCCACCCGATTCAATCCAGAAAATGGCGTCGGCAGCCTGATCAATTGAGAACTGGGTGAGCCGCAGGGCCGTGGTTCGCTCACGCACACGCTGGTCGAGTTCTGCATTGATGCGTTCAATTTTGCGGCCTTTAATCTCCAGCATGCGGTACTGGTGGTATAACCCGAAGGACATAAGCAGGATCAACACAATACCGATACCGAAAATATACAGATTTCTTCGTTGACGTTTGATTAACTCGTTATTACGGGTTAACTCTTCATCTTTTCGTTGAATTTCCTTAATCTTATTATCTGTTTCATATTGTGTTAACAATTCGGCAATACGCATTGTTTTTTCCTTATTCAGTACCGAATCGTTAATGGTTTGGTACATGGCATAGAAGTCGAGTGCTTTTTTGTATTGATCGCGTGCCTTGTAGTACTTCGACAGGTTTAAATAACTGATTTTTTGTAGTTCAACAGAACCTATTTCTTTGGAAATATCGAGTGAATGTTGCAGAAACTCCAACGCCTGGGCATAATCGCCCATCTGCATGTAATACGAGCCAATACTATTGGAAACATCGGCTATGCCCCATTTATTTTCGTACTGTTTGAATATATCGAGTGCTTTTTTAGAGGTTTCGATGGCTGCCTCGTATTTTCCCTGCTGGAAGTAAATGCCACCCAGCGATTGATCGATACCTGCAATTCTGCGTTCCAGATGCATGGCATCGAACAGGTTATGGGCTTTCTTATAGTAATATATGGCAGAGTCGTATTGCACATTCATTTCAAACGCCATGGCCACGCGAAAATACAATTCGGAAAGGTTTCTCTGGTCGTCCGTTTTGGTGTAGTAGGCCAGCGCTTTGCGTAAATTCAACATGGCATTTTTGTAGTCCGCCAAATGGGTATATAAAGCACCTATGTTATTGTAAATTTTCGCAGTGCCTGCGGTATATTTCAATTTATCATATATGGAAAGTGCGCGTAAATAATAGTCGAGCGATTTATCGTATGTGCTCGAGAACCAGCAGCTGTTTCCCATTCGCATATATATGTCGCCTATACCACGGCTATTGTTTAGCTGCTCGTATAACTTAAGGCTGGTATGATAATAAAGGTTGGTCGAATCCATGCGGTTTAGCTTGTAATAGGCATCGCCTAAAAGCATGGAATTATCGGCCATTAGCTGTTTATTATTTAATTTTTCGGCAATGGCATACGATTCGAAGTAATAGGGCAGCGAAAGGCGGTCGTAATCCAATTTGCGATAGATGTCGCCAATGGTTGACAGAATTTTTACTTCGGATATCTGGTCGTTTCTCTTCCTGGCAATATCCAAAGCGGTTAACGCATACTGAAGGTTTTTTTCGGGATTGTCGTTATATACTTTGGTGGCTAACCCCAACAGTATTTCAATATTGTTTTTGTACGACGACCATTCTTTGGACTGTTTGACAGTATCCGGTTTGTGGCCGGTGAAAGCGTGAAGAGTGCTGCAAAGCAATGTAACGGCAATAAGGATGAAAACATACTTCACAGACATTCCCCACCGTGTAAATTCTTTCTGTGGAATAGAAATACTCGGGCGAACGATGGAAATGAAGAAGGAATGTTCGGCTAATTTTTTTTGATTCATCTAAAATGAGCTTCAACACAAAAGTAATAACGAAAAGACAAAAATGGTATAAAAAATTTAAAATGATGTTTTTTAATCGATTAAATTGAAGTGCGATTATAGATGTCATTTGGTAAGGTCTGGAGAACAGACTTTACACAAACTTGTGAATTAACCAATAAATGTATGAATCAGCGACAGTAGTTTCTTTCTATCGATGGGCTTGGCCATGTATTGGTCGCATCCTGCTTCCATACAGCGGATTTTTTCTTCTTCCATGGCATAAGCAGTTTGGGCTATAATGGGCAGGGATGGTCGGATTTTTTTTATTTCACGGGTTGCCACATAGCCACTTACACCTGGCATTTTTATATCCATCAGTATCAGGTTTATATCCGGTGTTACTTTACATATTTGTATAGCATCCTCGCCATTGGAAGCGTGGATGATTTTAACACCGGTAACCTTTAATATTTCCTGTAGGTAAACTAAATTAATATGTTCATCTTCTGCTATTAATATGCATTTACCTTTCCAATTATACATGCTTTGGTCAGGTACCTTTATGGCTGTTTCCACGTTTGATTTGCTTTCTGGAGCATTTGCTGCGTAAGGAATGGTAAAATAGAACGTAGAACCCTGATTTAACTCTGATTCTACCCACATTTGGCCTTTCATCAGTTTTACCAGGTTTTTCGAGATGGTGAGGCCCAGTCCTGTTCCTCCGTATCTTCGCGATGTTGTTTCATCGGCCTGCCTGAACCGGTCGAATATAATTTGTTGCTTATCTTTCGAAATCCCAATACCAGTATCCTTTACAAAAAAGGTAATCATGTCCTCACCCACGGTATAGCCGAATTCAATTTTACCTTTCCTGGTGAATTTAAGCGCATTGCTTAGCAGGTTGGAAATGATCTGTTTAACCCGGGCCTGGTCCATCAATACTGAATGTACAATCGGTTTTTGGGGAATCGTGAGAATAAGCGCTATCTCATGTTTATCTCCTGTTTCGATGAGGTGCTTGAATAGCGTGTATTGATCGTTGAGTACCTGAGTGATGTTGCACGGTTTCTCGCGGATAACCAGCTGTCCGGCTTCAATTTTGGCAACATCCAGTATATCGTCGATGAGCTGAAGCAGGAGTTTGCTGTTTTTATTGATGATCGAAGTATATTCGAGCCGCTCTTGGTCTGTTAAATTCTGTTCGTTGAGCAGATTGGCAAAACCCACAATACCGTTCATAGGTGTGCGAATTTCGTGGCTCATATTCGCCAGGAACGCACTTTTGAGTTGGTCGGATTCTTCCGCTTTGTTTTTCGCTTTTATTAACTCTTCTTCGAATTTTTTCCTCTCAGTGATATCGCGGAGTATAGAAATCATTCCTTTTGTAAAACCCCGGTAATCCTTAACAGGCGCCGAATTCACTTCAACTGTGATTTTTTGACCATTGGCTTTAACCATGGTATAATTCTCGGTGCCGGTTTCCTGATTCTCTATCACTTTTAAAAACCCGAGGCGTGCACGCGGAAGATCAACCGGGTCGATGAATCCAAGGATATTGAGTCCGATTGCCTGAACGTCTTCTGGGAAACCAAAAATATTAACGTTTTGCGGAGATGCGTAGATAATGTTTCCACTGGTATCTACCAGAGCAATACCGTCGGGCGAAGCTTGTACGAGCTGACGATACAATTCTTCCGATTCACGCAGCGCTTCATCGATTTTCTTTCGTTCTTCGATATCTTTCGCGAGCTTTACGTTGTTATATCCCAGGGCTGATATTTCTTTCGCCAGTAACCATAGAAAATCAAGTATTTGGTCGAACTGCGCTTTGTCCTGTATTTGCATAGTGTTGAATGACCTGAGAAGCGTATCGGCATCAACATCAATTTTCTTGGCTAAGTCCCTAATTAAGGGTTTGTTTACCGTATTGGTCATTTTTTGACCGATCATCCATGTAGCAATGTGTTTTCCACCAACGATGATAGGTGCTCCTGCATCGATGAGGCCGCACGTAGTGCAGGCTGCCGATATCGGTTTAAGTGTAGCTCTTGCTTTTTCCCCTACAAGTTTATCGGAATCTCTACATAGGGCTTCGCCTTTTGCAGACGATCGGATCAGTTTGCAAACAGGTGAAAAATTCGATGGTTTTGTAATAGGGTTACCCTGCGGGTCGGATATTACAGAGGCTACATTATGAATGGCAGAGAATGCATCTTGTATTTTCTGGAGCTGCGCCACATCATAAATATCAATCATGCTGAAATCAGAGATCTGAATATCGGGCGACAGGATAAAATCGAGCTTAGTTCGCAGGTTGTTTTCGCTTTCGGCAAGCGAATCCTGCCAGCGCTTCACATTATCGATATCCATGAGCGATATCAGCAGGGCTTTCTTTCCTTCGTACTGAATGGGTTTGGACCATAGGGAAAGCCAGCGCATAACACCCGATTTGGTGAGTGCCCTGAAATCGGTATGGAATTCGCGGGTGTTTTTCTCATCCATCGTGTTGTACAGCCCATCGAGTATTGCATACACATTGTCCGGATGGATGATTTTTTTTAGCACATCAGGTCGCCAGGCGATAACCTCTTCTTTCGAATAGCCACTTGCGTTCAGGAATGCCTGGTTTACATACTTGCATTCGTTGTTCTGCAATATGAGTATGCCCAGCAGCGATTGCTCCGAAATGATTTTGAACTTTTCTTCACTTTCGGCAAGCCGCTGATTGCTTGTACGCAGGTTTTCGTAACTTAAAAGGAGTTCTTCGTTGGTGTGGTACAATTCGGCATTACGAATCTGGATGATCGTATTCTGCAACTCAATTTTTTCTTCCTGTTCTTTCCGCTTGTTTATGTCAGTTAAGATACCCTGAGTTTGAATAACCGCGCCATTTTCGTCGCGGATAAACTCCATTACGTCCGACACCCAAACGGTTGAGCTATTTCGGGTAATTAATCTGTACTCCAGCCGGGCATTTGCCTTATTGGTTTTGCTGAGTGAATGAATATCAGCTTTAACTTTTACAATATCCGACGGATGAATGAGGTCCGAATAGCTAATTTTTCTGGTTATGAAATCGTCTGGGGTATATCCCAGGTTGTTTATGTTCGATGAAATATAGGAAATACTCCAGTCTGCATCGTTTGCGCGGATGTAAGCAAAAGAGTCGCTATGATTAAGGATTTTTTCGAGATTGCTTAATTTCGATAAATGAAAGGTAAGTTCCTGCTGTTGGGTCCGCATTTCTGTAATCTCGGAAGCACATACCCATATTTGCAGGTTATTCGATGTGGTGGCTTTTTCGAAATGCTTAATCTGAAGCATTATTTCGTTGCCATTAGCCAACCTCACCAATTCTTCTCTATGTTTTTCGGGATGAGATTTAATGCGTTTGAACAATCCCAATGGGTCTGGCTTCTGTAAAACCCGTATTTTGTTGTAACCGAAAAGACTTTCAGCTTCTTTGTTCCAGAAAATAATTTCGCCGCTTAGGTTATACGACCATATAGCAACGGGAAAATCAGTAAGTACAGATATAAGGTGGTTTGATGCTTCCTCGAAATTGGTATATTCGAGCATCTTAAGTGCAATGTTGAAATCATGAATCTGAACTGCTCTCTCCCTTCCTGTATCCATTTATACCATTTATGAGCCTTAAATTGATCGGGTTAAAAATAAGGGAATTATTCCAAATAATTTTAATCTTTTTATTTATTGACGTTATTTTTTGAGATCCGCTAAGCTGTTGGATTTTTGGATTTCTTAATTCGAAAATGCTTGAAGCATTTATCTTTCACGTGCAAAATAGGATTGTGCCTTTATGGGGACCAACAATTTTTAATATTCCTGTAACTTTTACCTGGTATGAACGTCTCAAAGCAGAATTAAAACTGATCAGGTTAACAACGAGCATGATTCGGCAATTATAAACATGGATGAATTTATCATGCGAATTACATCCGGCCCATATAAAAACTACGATATGAAAAAGATAATTTTACTGGTTAGCATGGTTTGCGCTTCACATTTTCTCTATGCGCAACAGGATTCCACTAAAAATGCCGGGGATAAAAATGACACTACCCGCATTACTTTTGGTAATCGCGAAATTAATATCATCGAATCCGAAGCTGGAACAGACATTAAGGTGCGAAGAAAGGATGAAGATTTTGACAAATCGAATGACCACAGGTTCGGAAATTCTGACAACTGGAGCAGCGAACGTAAATCGTGGCGCCATTCAGGAGGTTTTAAAGGTCATTTGGATGCCATTGAAATGGGATACAATGGCTTTCTCAATAAGGATAATGAAACCAGCCTTACCGGACCCGATGCTTTTATGAGCTTAAACGGAAGCCCTTTAAAATCGCTCAATCTGAATTTGAATGCTTTGCAGGTAAGCAGGAATATTGCTGGTAACTATTTTGGCATTGTAACCAGCTTGCGATTGGAGTTTTATAACTATGTTTTCGATAACAACTTGTCTATTCGAAAAGACGAGAATGGAATTATCGTTCCACGACTGTACACGCAGGAGTTGGATAAAAGCAAGCTGGTAGTTAGCTATTTTTCTATACCACTGTTATTCGAATTTCAGTTCCCTGCAGCATTAACCCGTAAAAAGAGGATGTGGATTGCCGCCGGTGTGATAGGCAGCATTAAACTGGGTTCGCATACCAAGGTTAAATACCGTGAAGATGGCGACCGCAAAAAAGACAAAAACCACGACGACTTCAATATTAATGTGCTGCGCTATAGTTTAACTGCTCGCATGGGCTATTCCAATTTCTATGTGTATGGCAATTATTCACCCGTACAATTTTTCGAAAAGAATAAAGGTCCGGAACTGTATCCTTTTGCTGTTGGGGTTGGGCTTCATTTGGATTAAGTTACCTAAAAACTCATTGCTAAAAGCTGGTTTGGAAATAGTTTCAAACCAGCTTTTTTGTTAATTTAAACTATATTTAAACAAAATGTTTTTTTTGGCGTTTTCATTGGTATATAGAAAAATACAATTTAAAAAATGATTAAAAAGCCATTAACTGAACCGGAACTTCGGAGATTTCGACTTCAAATGAACATGCAGGGAATTAACCTTGAGGGTCAGGAAAAGTTGAAAAATGCCCGAATTGCTATGATTGGGTTGGGCGGAACTGGCACAAATGTTCTCCAGTACCTTTCTTCACTTGGGGTGGGTTACTTTGCTATTATTGATAATGCACTGGTTGATGAGCTTTCCATTCAGCGACAATCGTTATATGGGGGAGCTGATCTGGGCAAGCTTAAAACGATTATTTCGCGTCAGCGTTTGCTTGAACTTTATCCGTTAACTGAATACGAAATCATTAACTTGCGTTTAGATAATTCAAACATTGATAGGGTTTTGATGCCATTCGATTTAATCATTGATGCAACTAATAATTCGGATTCCAATTACCTTATAAACGATGCTTGTATCAGGCTGAATAAACCCTGGGTTTTTACAGCTGTTTCCGCCAATTGGGTGATGTTTTCAGTATTTAATTACAATGATGGGCCATCACTACGTTGTTTCGATAAGCCCATCGTCTATTCTACCGATGTCGTTATCAGCTTAAGTTATGGAATGGCAGGTTTATTCGCGTCTACCGAAGCTCTTAAAATCATTACCGGTCAGCAGGGGATACTTCAAAGTCAAATGCTTTCCTTCAACTGCCTCGATTATACTTCTCATTTGTCCGAAATAGTAAAGAATGTAAGTAATTTCGAGTTTATTGCTAATTAGTTTGCTGGCTGCTTCTGTCCTTCAACGCATTTTTCTTTTAATTTTCCCAATCGTTATCGAATTCTTGTAATTTTGTCTTCTAAAAGATAATTTTAGAAGCGGGAAAGCGTTTTTTCCCTATCCTTCCATAAATTTTTACTGTATGAATTTATTATTATTCAGTAACTCTACCAACGCAGGAGAACCATATTTTTCCTACCCACTTCCGTATATTCGCCAGTTTTTGGGAGCTAAACCCTTACAGGCATTGTTTATTCCCTATGCTGCAGTTACTTTTAGTTTCGATGAGTACGAGGCAAAAGTAAAAGAACGTTTCCTGTCCATTGGGCATGACCTCATTTCCATTCATCATTTCAACAATCCGATGGAAGCTGTTGAAAATGCCGAGGTCATTGTTACCGGGGGTGGAAATACCTTTCATTTATTACGTTTGTTGCAGCAGAATAAACTCATAGAGCCCATAAGGAAAAAAGTACTTAATGGAACGCCGTATATAGGCTGGAGTGCAGGAAGCAATGTTACTTGTCCGACCATTTGTACAACCAACGACATGCCCATAGTTGAGCCTAACGGTTTTAAAGCATTTAACCTGTTGCCCTTTCAGATAAATCCACATTATACCGACATTGTACCTCATGGTTTTGCGGGGGAAACCAGGGACCAGCGTATCGCCGAATATCTTGCTGCTAATCCGGCAATATCTGTGGTAGGCTTGCGTGAAGGTACTTTATTCAGGTATGAAAATGGAAAACTTGGTTTGCAAGGACCTTACAAAGCCAAGATTTTTAAAGCAGGTGAGCCTGCTTTTGAGTTATCGGAAAGTGACTCTTTCCAGTTTCTGATGAATTAATTTATTGTTTAGATAAAAATGTTGAAGGTTTTAATAATTAAATGGTTAAAAAGAATAGGTATACTTGTAGGTGCTTTATTTATCCTGTTGGTTGCTTTTTCAATCATCATTAATATTTTTTTCAAGGATCAGCTTGTTCATTATTTGGTAAATCAATTAAATAAGCAGATAAATGCTACGATTGATGTGGGCAAAAGTGATTTTACTTTTTGGAAAACTTTTCCCCATGCATCGGTCGAGTTTGAAAAGGTTGTTCTTCATCCGTCGCACGAATGGTTAAATACGCATCCTGTTAAAACCGACACATTGCTTTCAGCACATGATGTAACATTTCAATTCAATTTTGTTAAGCTTCTGCAAAACAAATATGTATTGCAGAAAATAAAATTTTCGGACGGTATACTGGATCTTAAGGTTGACGAATCGGGAAATCTGAACTATGATATTTTCCAGAAAAGTGATGGGGAAGGAGTGAAGCTGCATTTAAAAAATATTGTATTGCGCAATATCCATATTCAGTATATCAATAGGAAATCGGATGTACATTTATACTCTTTTACCCCCAAAACGACCTTAAGTGCTATTATTCAGCATAAGACTTTCGATTTTAAGATTTCAACCGAAATGTTGATTACCCGCTTACAGGTGAAGGATGTGACCTATGTTACCAACCGAACTTTTAAATCGGAAGGTAATTTGTACGTCGAAAATAATACATACCAATTTAAAAATTTTGATGTTGCGCTGGATAACCTAAATTTTTTGTTTAAAGGAACATATGCTGTAGGCAAGGTTGATTATATGGATTTCAATTTTGTGGGGAATAAGATTAATCTTTCACAACTCATCAACTTTTTACCTGAAAACTATAGAAATAAGTTGCAGGATTATACAGCAAAAGGTATTCTGTCGCTTGGTGTATCCATAAAGGGCAGTGTTGGTTCTTCTCATGTGCCTCAGTTGCTCGTAAATTGTTCTCTTGATAATAGTACCATAACAGAACATAAGTCTCGCATTAAACTCGAAGGGCTTACTTTTGCCGGAACTTTTACAAATGGTTCAGGTAAAAACATGAATACCTCAGAAATACAGTTTACTAAATTCTCATCGAAAATTGGTTTTGGTGAATTTTCTCTATGTGGAAAACTTTCCAATTTACTTAAACCAACAGTTTTGATAGCAGGATCCGCTAACTTGGAATTAAATGAATTAAAGAATTTTTTAAAGCTTGACACTTTCGAAATTTTAAATGGTAAGGTTGATGGATCCTTTCATTCTGGTTTTTCGTTTACGCGTTCCAGCGATTGGAGCATATCGTCAGTTGATGTAAATTTATTGAATGGCGAGTTTGCTTTACACAACGCCAACGTGAAACTCAAGGGCAGTGAATATGAATTGAATGACATCAATGGTACCGTTGCTTTGGACACCGATGTGATTTTCCGCGATATTACGTTGAAGTTGACCGGTAATGAGGTACGGCTGAAAGGGAGGTTGATTAACGGACTTCCTTACCTTCTGAAACGCTCGGAAGAGGCCACAATTGAAGCTGAGTTATTTTCAACTTCCATTGATTTATCGCCTTACTTCAAATCGGATAACCAACATACCCACTACTCCAGGGCATTGCTTTTCCCTAAGCACCTGAATCTCGACATCAAACTGAACATCAACGAATTCACGCTTAATAGGTTTAAAGCGCGCTGGATTAAAGGATATCTGCAATACAAGCCCACAATGTTTATATTAAAATCGCTGTCGCTCGAAACTCAGGATGGCAATTTAAAAGGCAATGGACTGATTGTTCAGGATTTTAATTCCAATTTTACAATGAAAGGTCAGATTGATGTTTCAAAAATAAGTATCCAGAAGACGTTCGGTACATTCAATAATTTTTCGCAGGATGTGGTTCGGGATACGCATTTACGGGGACGGCTTTCAGGAAGGGTCAACTTTACTTCTGAGTGGAATTCAAATCTCCGCTTTATTCCTGAAAACCTTATCGTTGATGCAGATGTTGTAATTGCAAATGGTGAATTGGTTAACTTTGAACCATTGAACGGTTTATCCCGTTTTATTTCACTTGATGAATTAAAGAATGTTAAATTCTCGACTTTACATAATACCATATATATAAAAGACAAACAGATAATTATTCCTCAAATGGATATTAATTCATCTGCTTTTAATATTTCGGGTTCTGGTATTCATCAGTTCGATAATCATTATCAATACAAAATAAAGGTGTTGCTTTCCGAGTTCCTTTATGGTAAAGCAAAACGTGCTAAAAAGGAGAACGAAGAATATGGACGGATTGAAGATGACGGATTGGGTAGGACCAGCATTTATCTTACTGTCGATGGGTTTGGAAAGGATTATAAGATAACATACGATTCCAAAAAGACGATGGACATCATAAAGGAAAGCTTTGTAAAACAAAAGCGGGAGTTAAAAGAGATATTTCACGAAGAATTTGGCTGGTTTAAAAAGGATTCGACCCTCAAAACACCTGCTAAAAGTAAAACTTCAGCTGTTCAGGTTCAATTTGATGATGAACCTATAGAAAAGGATTCCCGTACCGTTCAGCCCAGTACATCCTCATCAAAGAAAAAGGCTGAGCAAAAAGAGAAAGTTGAAGTAGAATGGGAATAGAACCTGAACATAATTTATTGCTATGAAGAGTCTTAATTTATATCAGGTAAAGCAAAAATGGAAATGGATTTTGTTTTTTGCTTCGGTCCTTATTGGTTCGGGCTCCCTGTGGTATACGAATCGGTTGGTGAAAGAGCTTTCTCTTGAGGAACGAAAAAAAATTGAGTTATGGGCTGACGCTACAAAGCTCATTGCAACTACTTCGCAGGATCAGGATTTATTGAATTTCCTTCTTCGTGTTACCGAATTTAACACTACCATTCCTGTAATACTTACTGATAGTAAATATCATGTAATTTTTCACCGCAATCTGCACTTTGCTAACAAAGATAGCCTTGTGTTTCTCTCGTCCGAGCGCGATCACCTGATGGCGACGACAAAACCTATCGAAATTGGTCTGGATGGTCAGGGCAAAAATTACCTGTTTTACGACGAATCCTATACCTTAAAGCAATTGGCTATATATCCGTATGTCCAATTATCGGTTATCCTGATTTTTATTGTTGTTTCCTATTTCGCATTCAGTGCATCGAGAAAGGCAGAACAAAATAAAGTATGGGTTGGCTTATCGCGGGAAACTGCTCATCAACTGGGGACACCGACCTCATCATTAATGGCTTGGCTCGAATTACTTAAAGAAAAGAATGAATATAATGAAATCATTTTCGAGTTGGAACATGATGTTAATCGGTTGCAAATTATTACCGAACGCTTTTCACATATTGGTTCGCAGCCAGTACTTAATGTGATAGATATCTGCGTTGTTTTAAAGGCACCGGTTGAGTATATGAAAAACCGCATTCCGACTTCGGTTTCTTTAAGCTTTCGTTGTATAACATCTTCATCTGTTAAGGTAAACGTTAATTTATTTAATTGGGTTATTGAAAATCTTATTAAAAATGCTTTGGATGCCGTTGGAGCGCATGGCTCTATTGAAATAAGCACTTTTGCGGAGGCTGAATACGTTTATATTGATGTTAAAGATAATGGGAAAGGTATTCCTCGGCGCGATTTTAAGCGGGTTTTTAAACCCGGATTCACAACAAAGTCTCGTGGATGGGGACTTGGCTTATCGTTGGCCAAACGGATTATCAGGAACTATCATCATGGCAGGATTTTTGTTTTACAGTCGGAACTTCAAAAAGGAACAACCTTCAGGATTGTATTGAAGCAAGTGTAAGAAATTAAGATATTGACTAATTGTCTAACATTTTAGAAAATGCTTCGTATAATTCGCTGAATACATATTTTCAAAATATTATACCTTTGTATGCAAAAAAATTAAGGACATGTCACGTAGTGATTATGAGATAATGGCACCGGTAGGATCCTGGGAATCTTTAACAGCAGCCATACAGGCCGGTGCTGATGCGGTATATTTCGGTGTTGACAGGCTAAACATGCGATCACAATCGACGGTTAATTTTACATTTGATGATTTAAAAGAAATAGTTCATATATGTACAGAGGCTAAGGTTAAGACGTATCTTACCATCAATACGATCCTGTACGATCAGGATATGAGCCTTATGCGTGATGTTGTGGACGCGGCAAAAAAATACAATATATCGGCTGTTATTGCTTCGGATATAGCGGCTATTAATTATGCTGATTCTGTTGGTGTTGAGGTTCATATCTCTACACAACAGAATGTTTCCAATCTGGAATCGGTAAAATTCTTTTCGAAGTTTGCCGATGTTGTGGTTATGGCCCGCGAATTGAGCTTGCTGCAGGTGGCACGCATTGCTCATGCTATAGAAACCGAAAATATCTGTGGCCCTTCCGGAAAACCCATGCGTTTGGAAATGTTTGTACATGGCGCATTGTGTATGGCCGTATCGGGCAAGTGTTACCTAAGCTTGCATGAATACAATAAATCGGCCAACCGTGGTACTTGCCTTCAGGTATGCCGGCATTCGTATATTGTAACCGATAAAGAAACACAACAGGAACTTGAAATAAACGATCAGTATATAATGTCTCCCAAGGACTTATGTACAATAGATTTTCTGAATTTTATACTCGACTCAGGTGTTAAGGTTTTGAAAATAGAAGGTCGTGCACGCTCTGCAGAGTACGTAAAAACGGTAGTATCGTGTTACAATGAAGCATTAAACGCTTATTTGGATGGTACTTTTTCAAGAGAGAAGATTGATGGCTGGAAGGAAAGGTTGTCTACCGTATTCAATCGCGGTTTCTGGGATGGCTATTACTTAGGTCGGAAGTTGGGCGAATGGAGCGGTGTTTACGGCTCAAAGGCGACCAAAAAGAAGATTTACATAGGTAAGGGTACCAACTACTTTTCTAATATCAGCGTAGCCGAATTTGTGGTTGAAACTGGATCACTTAAGGTAGGAGATGAAATTATTATTACAGGCCCTACAACCGGTGTAATCGAAACCAAAGTGCCGGAAATACGGGTCGATTTGGCTAGTGTAAGTGAAGTTACAAAAGGGTTGCGTTTTTCGATGCCTATCAATAAACTGATTCGTCGATCGGATAAACTTTATAAACTGGTAGCTACAAATCCGGCTTTATAGTTTCATGTATTTGCGTATTTCTTCGCGATAGCGGTGTTGCAGATCCTTTACCCGGTCAAGAGTTAAATCTTTTGCATAAATTCGGATAATGTCGGTAACGCCATTTACAAATACCCAGCCGAAAGCTGCATCGAAATTGGTATCGTTCACGTTGTTTTTAATATTGTCAGTCATCATCTTTAACAGGTTCCAATCCATCTTTCGGCGTATTTCAAAATACCACATCATGGGTTCGTCAAGGTCCCTAAAGATGCCTTCTTCTACTTCTTCCAATAAATAAGGTTTTCGGAGTTGGATGAGTGCCGGTGCCTTAATGGTTTTGAATTTCATGAACCGGTATCCATCGTTTATATAGCTTTCCTGAAGTTGCTTAATATGATCGTATGTTAACAGGCCTCTAAGGCGGATGCTGTTGTATGTATCGTTGTAAATCTGCAGTGATGCTTTGGTAGCATCAATATCGATATTTGTGAATTTGCTAATACGCGATGAACAGCGGATGATGTGTTCGGTAGAATATTCTTCTTCAGTTACCAGGAAAATAAGATTAGGCTTTTCGTCGCCAATAACTTCTCCATGGTATCCTGGATAGGGTTCTATGGTTTCCAAAACAAAAGTATTGGGCAGAATGTGGTGTTGAACTGAAATAACATCGTCAACTTTAATCAGCGAACCTACGGTTTCAATGTTTCGGGTATTCATGGTAGCAGAATTTAGTTATTTCTTTAACCACAAATTACTCAATTTTGTTTAAATAAGGAACAAAAATCTTCAATACTTACCGTTCAAAAAGATCGCCGAAGAGGGAGCTTTGTTCTTTTCCCGAAGCCGAGCCAGATGGGGCAAGTGTCCTAATCAGTTTCTTTATAGGCATGGATTGAAGCCAAATACGGCCTGTTCCACTGAGTGTAGCCAGGAATAGTCCTTCGCCGCCAAAAACCATAGATTTAAGGCTGCCTGTTGATTCGATACTGAAATTGATTTGTGGTTCAAAAGCAACAACACAACCGGTATCTACGCGAAGTGTTTCATTATTTAACGTGCGTTCAATTACTGTTCCGCCGGCATGGATAAAGGCCAGTCCATCGCCTTCAAGTTTTTGTAATATAAAACCTTCGCCTCCAAAGAGGCCTGTGCTTAGTTTACGGTTAAAATGCATGCTTAAACGGGTGCCAAAAGCGGCACACAAAAAGCCGTCTTTCTGAACAATAAGCTGGTTATTCATTTGTGCAAGGGGAATAGGTACAATGGTTCCTGGATATGGAGCTGCAAATGCCACCTTGCTTTTTGGCCTTCCCTGGTTAGTAAAATGGGTTATAAATAATGATTCGCCCGTTAGCAGGCGCGATCCGGCAGAAAATAATTTACCGAGCAGTCCCTGATTAGGGTTTGTGCCATCGCCCATTTTAACCTCGAAACTGATGCCTTCTTCCATGTACAGCATGGCGCCGGCCTCAGCTATCACTGTTTCGTATGGGTCCAGTTCTATTTCAACCAGCTGAATATCGTGTCCTAAAATCTTGTAATCTATTTCGTGCGATTGCATAGCGGTATTGATAATTAAACGGATTCAGAAAAATACTTAATCAACACTTTCTTGATGGCTTCCATTTTGGTGGGTTTGGTGATATAACCATCCATACCGAACGATATGGCCTTGTTTTTCCCTTCTTTGGAAGCATTAGCCGTCATGGCTATGATAGGGCCTTTATACCCTTTCTTTCGAAGATCTTTTGTGGCTTGGATACCGTCTTTTTCGGGCATCATCATGTCCATAAATATGATATCGTAGTTGTTTTCCATCGTGAAATTAACGGCTTCGTTACCGTTTTCGGCAAAATTGATTTCGTACCCCAGGTTTTTGAAGATGGTTTTGGCCACCTTCTGGTTAATCATATTGTCTTCGGCAACCAGAATATTGATATCCTTCCTTATTTTATTTATTTTGGCTGGTATCTTGGCATCCGGACCTATGGAAGTAAAGGATTCCTGTATAAGGTCGAATACTTCGGACGATTCGTAAGGTTTTATCAGGTAAAAGTCGATACCCAGACGTCGCGATCTGATGTAATTACCACCCAGATCATTGCTGCTTATCAGTATAAACAGGTGCCGGAAAGTGATGCCTTTTTCGAACAACATCTTTGCAAGAGAAAAGCCATTGTATTGTATCGAGTCATTCAGAATAACAATGTGGAACTTATCGGCTTCGATGAGGAGTTTGTTAATCAGCAGCTCGGGTGTTTCCGGATCGAGGTTGTATTTCTCGAAGGGTATCCCAAAGTTATCTAAAAACGAATAAATGGGTTCGTTTTCAGTAATATCGGTTGTTATAATCAGCGCTGATATTTGGTTGTATTCTGTAATTCCCGAGAAATCGTACGATTTTAAGAGTTTTTCGTTCGAATAAGCCTCAATAGTAAAGCAGAATTTAGAACCCGGGTAGGCCGGATCGGTAGAAATGGTTGAAGGACTTTCTACCCATATCTCGCCACCCATGAGTTCTACCAATTGTTTGCTTATGGTGGTTCCCAGCCCGCTACCTCCGTATTTACGGCTAATAGAGCCTTCGGCTTGTATGTAAGAAGCAAAAATGGTTTCCAGTTTTTCTTTGGGGATACCTATGCCTGTATCTTCAATGGTAAATAAAAGCGTAAGGTGGCCGGAATATTCTTCCATCATTTCGACGCTGATCACTACTTCGCCTTCATGCGTAAATTTAATGGCATTGCTGATGAGGTTGGAAATAACCTGCCGCAACCGGAATGGGTCGCCAATGATATTGTTGGGAACGTTGGATGCAATGTGCGAAATCAGTTTGATGTCTTTCTGATCGGCCAATGGCTTGAAAAGCTCATGAACCAGCGATATCTCGTCTGAAATACGGAAAGGAATTTCTTCGAGCATCATCTTTCCTGCTTCTACTTTCGAGAAGTCGAGGATATCGTTGATGATGGTGAGTAAGAGGTCAGACGATTTCTTGATGATCTCAGCGTATTCCTTCTGTTCCGGTGTAAGTTTCTGCTGAAGTAAAGCATCGGCCATGCCCACAATCCCATTCATGGGGGTGCGTATTTCGTGGCTCATGGTGGCCAGGAATTCGCTTTTAGCGAGATTTGCAGCAGCTTCCAGCTTTCGGCCTTTTTCAATGGGAGTAACGTCGATAAAAGCTTCTATTATTAGTTCCTCATTGTTTAAAATAAAAGGAATATCCTTCTTGTAAATAGTTACTTCGTTTCCATCGCGGTCGAATACATAGAAATGGCCGGTATCGTAGGCCGTGTCGGACTTTACTTTATCGCTGAAGTACTTGGGTGTAATCAGATCCGGGATGTTGCGTCCTATAATGTTGGTTTCGTCCTTGCCAAACAGCATATCCGATGCAGTGCGATTGATGTACCGTATGGTTTTATCGAAAGTGAGGATCATAACCCCGATAGGAATCGAGTCGAAGATGCGGTTCAGGTTGGATTCATCTTCTCTTACTTTGTTGTGCTGTGATTCCTTTTGGGACAAAATCGTTTTTAGCAGATAGAATATTAAGCCAGACCATAAAAAGATAAGTATGATCTGTAGAATGAGCCTGAAAATAATAGATTTGTAAATAACCTGGGTTTGAAAGGAATATACGTAGGCAAAACTCTTTCTTACAATTTTTATAGGGTAAACCAGAGAATAAGTTTGTAAGGACTTACCATTGGTGTAAGTTTGATGCTTTATCCATGTTTCATTTTCGGCGTGTACGGCCTTTTGAAACAAATCGGTTTTGGAAATGCGGAAAGACGAATCGCACAGATTCCTGAAAATTACCCGGGCAGAGTCATTCAATACCATTTGCCAGCTGGTATTGTCGTACACAACAAACTTTTTCAGTGTTTCATTAAGGTAAGCAATAAATTTCTCATAATTCAGTGAGATGCCTAAATTGGCAATGGGTTCATTGTTCTGGTAATATACCAGGGTAAGTATATATTCTTCGTTGACAAATTCGAGGCTCTCTTTTGTTTTAAGCTTCTTTTGAATGTGTGGAGGATAAAAACCAACGATAAAAGTGTTATCTGCATCGCGGTAGAGGTTAAATGCCCGGCGCTGGTTGTCCAATAAGCTGATACTATTGATCAGCATGGGGTATTTGAGATAAAAGTTCTTTAAATCCGTTATGGAAGGGTGGTTGCTGTCCTGCGAATTGAGGATGTTTAACAGTGTATCGTTGTATAAAATTTTCTGAATGTCGTTTTCGAAAGTACCGGCCTGACTTTCGATATATTCGCAAATTTTTTCGGTTTGTTTTCCAATTTGTTCCTGTCTGTTTTTAATTTCTTTTCGCGCTGTATAATGATGGAAGATAAGCAGGAGGGCAATTATTACAAAAACCAACGATAAAAATGCAACATAAATTTTTTTCATTTCTTAGGCCGAATCATAAAGTTTATTCATGTAAATATAATGGATTTCACTGAACATATGGTGCCCTGCTACGAAATCCAAATACAAATGTTTATTCTTTTTGGCGAAAGTTGAATTTTCGTTTACTAAAAGGCTTTACCGGTATTTTTCATTATCATCGCTCATAATGTGGGTGTAGCTTATATACCTGCTTTCACTAATCTGATTATTTTTGACTGCTTCCTTAACCGCGCATTTGGGCTCATCCAGATGAAGACAATTGTTGTACTGACAGTTAGTGGCGTACTTAAAAATTTCGGGGAAGAAATGGTAAATTTCGTTCTTTTCCATGTAAACCATGCCGAAGCCCTTAATTCCCGGGGTGTCGATAATATAGCCTCCTTCGGGTAACTCAACCATTTCGGCAAAGGTAGTGGTATGCTTTCCTTTAAAGTGGTAATTCGAAATATCGTTCGTTCGCAGTTGCAGTTGGGGATATAAATAATTAATCAATGACGATTTACCAACTCCCGAGTTTCCGGATAACAAATTAACCTTTCCCTGAAATTTGGCCCGTAGCATTTCCATGTTTGTGCCCTCAAGAACCGAGATCTCGAGAACTGGGTAACCAATGGGTTCGTAAATGGCATGCATTTCCTTAATAAGGTCACGCAAGGTGTCCTTGTAAAGGTCAATTTTGTTGATTAATATGGTTACTGGGACCCTGTAAGCTTCGGCTGCAGCGAGGAACCGATCGATAAATTCCAGCGAAGTTTCCGGGAAAGCCAGTGTTACTAATAGAAAAGCTTCGTCGATGTTTGCAGCAATAATGTGCGATTGTTTTGAAAGGTTTGAAGCTTTACGAATGATATAATTTTTGCGTTCGAGAATATCTGTGATCACTCCTGTATCTGCCTGTTGGACATCAAATTCAACCCTGTCGCCAACTGCCACAGGGTTTGTGCTCTTAATATCGAAAGTACGGAGCTTCCCTTTTATTTTGCAGTTGTATATTGAATCGTTATCAGATTTAACAGTGTACCAGCTTCCTGTTGATTTAAGTATGAGACCTTCCAAATGCGCAGTTTTTATTTCAAAAGTAGTTTATTTCTGACATTTATTACGGAGCAAAGTTACAATGTAACGTCAAAATTCAAAGAATGGCTTTACATGTGTATGAATAACGCACCTTCGCTCATTTTCTATTGGGAATTAAATGATACCTGAAATTTTATTCAATGGCCTGATATTCAGACTTACCACTCACTGTGGGTTGTACTGGATTCGAACCAGTGACCCCTACCCTGTCAAGGTAATGCTCTAAACCAACTGAGCTAACAACCCGGAGGAAACGAAAAATGAGCAGGCTGCTCATTCGTTCTGCAAACCTACAAAAATTTTAGTCAGTTACGCGTGTTAGCGAAATTTCTGTTCTTAAAAAATACAAGATTATGTTCAGGATTAAATGTATTTGATTATTTTCGCAACGTTTTTTTGGTTTTATCAAGCACAATTTTTTATATCTTAGTCGGTTATATAAAAATATATAAATTCAATTTTGAATCAACATCATAATGAAGCGCTTAAGTCAGATATTAATAGTCTTTCTTTTCATTTTACCTTTTCATTCCGCTTGGGCTCAGGAGCAGAATTATTCTGAAACCGATCTGAGTCAAATAAAGGTAGACCAGTTGTCAGACGATCAGGTT
Organism: Bacteroidales bacterium; assembly: GCA_036261135.1. GTDB lineage: Bacteria > Bacteroidota > Bacteroidia > Bacteroidales > JAAUTT01 > JAAUTT01. The sequence continues at coordinate 440 of DATALJ010000271.1, read as the reverse complement.
CAGCAAATTATCAGTAAAGCTGAGCAATCAGGAATGACTCTGGAACAGATGGAGCAAATGGCGAAGGCTCGGGGTATGTCGCAGACCGAAATTGATAAACTAAGAACCCGTTCTGAAAGCCTTCAGAATAAAAGGGGTGGTAAAACCGACAGCGAGAAGTTTCGCGATCGTTCACGGAAATATAATAGTTCGGACGAGCGGACATCAAAAAGGGATAGCTTATTGCGTCCAGTTGATGTGAAAGAGGGAAAACTAAGTAAAGAAGAATCAAAAGATATTTTTGGTGAAATTTTGGAAAAGGAAGAACGTCCTGAAGATAAAATTTTTGGACTTTCATTTGAGTATTGCCGCCAGCACGTATACCGCTGTATATTTTGCCTAACTCCCTTCGCAATTTGCCGGTAGCCTCATCAATGGTTAATCCGCTCAGGTAAACTGGT
>DATALJ010000267.1:0-41258 GCA_036261135.1 Bacteroidales bacterium | reverse complement strand
AAAGTGAAACAAATCCTCATTAACATTCTTGGCAATGCCATTAAATTTACCCATAAGGGAACGGTTGAAGTAGCAGTGTGTATAAAAGAAACTACTGAAAAAATGATGAGTGCCGAAATTGAAATTAGCGATACCGGCATGGGCATAGCAAAAGATAAAATTCAACATATATTCGAAGAATTCTCCCAGGCCGATTCAAATATTACGCGAAAATTTGGTGGCACTGGCCTGGGGCTTTCCATTTCGAAAAAAATGACAGAATTGATGAATGGCTCCATCAGCGTAAAAAGCTTACTAAACGAAGGGAGTACATTCACCATTGCCATACCCTTTGAGATATGCCAGAATGTGGATTGTCTTGAAAAGAGCACAACATTAAGTCAGGTAAATTTAGAAGGTGTAAAAATTCTGGTGGTTGAAGATGATGAGACCATGCGGTTACTCCTTAACCATATATGCAACACGTACCGCATTGATGTACAATTTGCACTTAACGGGAAAGATGCCCTCGAAAAGTTAAAAAACGAAGCGTTCAACCTGGTACTATCCGACATTCAAATGCCTGAAATGAGCGGGATTGAATTGGTGAGAAGAATTAAAAAAACGATCGATAATCAACTTCCTGTTCTTGCTTTTACAGCCCATTCCTCGGTTCCGGATGAAGCGATTAAGGCTGGGTTTGATGCCTTTTTGTCTAAGCCGTTTACTGAACGCGAAATTGTATCTAAAATAGCCGAAACCTTAGGAATACAAGCTGAGAGCCTAACTTTCGGCTCAAAAACAACCGATGCCCCCGAGGACACGATTGAAAAAGGTTACTCCTTTAGCCGGCTCAAGGAATTTACGGGTACCGATGAAGCTGCATTTCTGGATATAATGGCGAACTTCATTTCGAATACCGAAGCCGACTTTCAGCATATGAAGAAAGATTTGGACACGAACCATTTCGACGATAGTGTGAATAAGATTCATAAACTTTTGCCCATGTTCAAGCAACTGCAGGTAAATACGCTTATTGACGAAATGCTGATGATAGAACGCAGTAAAGAACTGGAGCTCAAGAATGATGATCTTAAGCTTTTTATTGAGAATTTCCTTGAACAGGCCCAGAAAATAATAAAGAAGATGAAAGAAGAATTATCCGTTCCTTCCTCCGGGCACTGATTATCCTTCCAGATTGTAAAGCTTAAGCTTGTTATATAACGTCTTTCTATCGATATTAAGCATTTGAGCGGCCTTGGTTTTATTGTATTTAACCTTTTCAAGAACGGCAACAATGCGCTGGTATTCGATTTTATCTTTTAGTTCCTTTAAGTTATCGGTTGTTAAGCCCACTCTTTCGGTTGGGTTAAACGTAACAAGCTCCCGGGGCAGACACTCAGCAGTTATCAGATTTGTTTTGGCCAGAAGTACAGCTCTTTTAACCACATTTTTCAATTCGCGAATATTGCCCGGCCAGGTATAGGTTGTAAATATACTAATTACTTCCTCGTTGAAATCATCCACGTTTTTGTTGAGTTCGGCATTAGCGCTCTCCAGAAAATTATGGGCAAAAATGATTAAATCGCCGTCACGCTCGCAGAGGCGCGGAACCTGTATACTAAACTCATTCAAACGGTGATATAAGTCCTCGCGAAATTCACCTTTACTAACAGCCTGAACCAGGTCCTCGTTCGTAGCAACAATTAAACGAACATCTACATTAAAGACCTTATTGCTACCTACTGGCCGAATATTCTTCTCCTGTATAGCCCGTAAAAGCTGAACCTGTACGTCATAAGTCAAATTACCGATTTCATCGAGGAACAAAGTACCTCCGTTTGCTTCGATAAAATGCCCCGTTTTGTCAGACACTGCGCCTGTAAATGCGCCTTTTATGTGTCCGAAGAATTCACTTGGAGCCAATTCCTTTGGAATAGCGCCACAATCCATGGCTATAAAGGGTTTACCTGCCCGTGCACTTTCCTGGTGAATTTTTCGCGCTACATATTCCTTACCTGTTCCACTTTCGCCCAAAATAATAACAGACATATTGGTAGGCGCAACAAGGCTGACGTATTCGTTCATTTTCTGCGAAACAGAGCTGATACCATTGATAAACTGAAGCGTATTTTCCTGCTTTTTCTCCTTTTTACCATTTTCCTTCAAGGCCTGATTAACAGTAAACAGTACCTCATCCGGATTAAGCGGCTTGGTAACATATTCGAATGCGCCCATTTTAATAGCATTTACGGCCGTACGAATATCGCCATACCCGGTCATCACAATAACCTGGCACTTACAGGGCAAATAATTAATTTCGTGCAGGAATTCCAATCCATTGCGATCGGGCAATCGAATATCAGAGAGAATAACATCGAACGATTCTGCTTTCAAAGCTTTTAAGCCTTCGTTGAAGGTAAATGCAGTTTTTACCGTAAATCCATTCTTCGAAAGCAAGGAGCCGAGCATCATGCAAAAAGTAGTATCGTCGTCGATTATCAGAATTTTAGCCATAAACATTACCTTATTGCCCAAAATTACCAAAGGAATTTACATATAACAAACTGTTTGATAATATTTTTTTGGATCCCAAGTGTATTTCAGCGTTATATAAACACAAACTCCGACAATGAACATTAGCCATTGCCGGAGTTTGTGAAAGTCTTAAAGTATTTTAAATCCCCTCCAAGAAGGGGACTTTTTAGTAGGCATCATCACCAATACTTACAGAAACAATATATTACATCATGCCTTCGCCACCGCCACCTTCAAAGTCCATTTCGTTGGAATCATCTCTATTCCCGCGTTCTTTGCGGTCGGCTTTATAATTGTTGATCTTAAATGAGATGGAGAAAGTTACAATTTGCGACTGGCGCTTCATACTGGAGAAGTTTTTGAAGTTGGGTCCCTGGGTGGTACTCTCGAATTTATTCGCGCCGAACAAATCGCGAACCTGAACAGAGAGGGTAAGTTTGCGGTTCATCAGATCCTGACGAACACCTATGTTGGTAAAGAACATAGCATCGCGTGTACCCTGCGAAGTTATAGACGCGGCATTATAGAAGCCCATCAGCTGAATAGATGTGCCCCATTTGAGTCTAAACATAGAGTTGATGCGTGCATTCCAGGTAAATGTTGAATTATCATTAGCTGCATACGCGTCGTCGCTGCCACTGTCTATCTTGTAATTGTATAAACTTACGCTGGTATTGAGTGTCCACCATTTGGTAAGCGGCATATTGATCATTCCTTCGAAACCGGTAGAATAATCGGCACTCAGGTTTCGGTATGTGGAATAAGTGATGGTATCTTTTATCTGTGTAAAATTCTCAATCAGCCCTGTTGTATTGCGATGAAACAATTCGCCAGAGATAAAGCCTTTGCCATTGAACGACTTTTGCACATTAAACTCATACGAATTGGTATATGACGGTTTTAAATCGGGATTACCAATCCGTATATTTCGCTCGTTCATTCTTATTTCAGTAGGATCTAACTGCATTTCGCGAGGACGGCGAATACGGCGTGTATAACTGGTTTGAACCTGCAGTTCGCCTGGCAATTTTCTAGACAGATGAATAGTAGGAAACCAATCTAATTTATTGAAAACATTTTCTGTACCACTGATTTTTTGTTCTAAAATACGATTCGAATGTTCTAAACGAACACCAACCTGGTAATCTACCACATTGACAAGCGAACTGGAAAAGGTAGAGTAGAGTGACTGAACATGATCTTTAAATTCCCGGTTGTTAGCCCTGCTGTAATCCTCTATCCAATTTTTAGAGGTGTTATTATAATTCTCGATCTTGTATTTTTCCTTGGAGTATTCATAATCACCCTGGTAGCCAGCCTCAAATTTCGACCTGTCGTTGAATGGTATAGCATAATCAACTTTTGTTGTAAATTCGTTTTCATAGCCTCCTTCAACGGTGCGTTCCTGGAAAGTATTTTTTGTAATATCGGGAACCCAATTCATATTTGTAGTATCTATGGAACGGAAAGATTCCTCGGTTCCGGGGCCTTCTGAATAATTGAGCAATACTTCCAGCTGATGGCCATTATCGTTGAACTTATGAATATAATTAAGGTTTCCTTCCTTATGCGGGTGTTTGCGTGTGAAATTGCTTGATCCAATGGTATACTGATCGAAAAACAACGTATTGCCCGCATTCTTATAATAGCGGGTTTGATTATCAGATTCGTTGCCCATTTGGAATTCGCGGTAGCTTCCGGAAAGTGAAAATGTATTTTTGGCATCCATAAAGAAATCGACACCTCCTTTTACGCCATAGCCTTTTCTGTTGAAATAACCACCGGAATTAATATCTTCGAAGGTAGTGGTATCTATACCATAGATTTCCTTGTTGGAAACACCCGTATTTTTGTTGCGCATCTTGTTGTAATTGGCGCCTATATAATAATTAAGCTTCGATTTGCGAATATTGACGAGGAAATCGCCGGAATAACCACCATTGGTTGATACCGATGAGTTTACTACGCCGTTAATACCGATTTGTTTCTGTTTCTTCATTACCACGTTGATAATGCCGGAACTGCCTTCGGGATTGTACTTTGCCGACGGGTTTGTAATAATTTCGATGTTCTGGATGGCACTGGCTGGGATTTGCTGCAGTGCATCGCTACCTTCCAACACCGAGGGGCGACCGTCAATTAACACGGTAAAGCTTGAACTACCGCGGAGAGAAACATTCCCTTCGATATCGACCTGCACAGAGGGCGTATTTTCAAGTGCATCCACCGCAGTACCACCTGCTGCAATAATATTGGACGAAACGTTTACTACTTTCTTATCAATCTTATATTCAACCTGGTTGCGATTACCTACTACCTCAACTTCGTTAAGAGCTGTAGATGCTGTTTCGAGCTTAACTTCGCCAATGTTTACCGCTTTTTTATTGGGATTGAGCGCTACATTGTTGACGCGAAATTTCTTGAAACCAACAAATGAAATATCCAGATAAAAGCGACCATATGGTAACTTATCGATTGTGAAAAGACCATCGGGTCCGGTTATACCGCCGGTAACAAGCGAGGAATCGCGCATGCTAAATACGCCAATGGTTGCATATTCTATAGGGGCTGATGAGGAATGGTCCAAAACCTTACCTGAAATAACTGACTCTTTTGGCATATTGGCCGGATCGAACGACCCGCGGGGTGCCTGTGCGAAAATATTAAAACTTACAATACTACAAATTGCTAAACAAACTACTACTACCTTCATTTTTTCAAAATAAAAAAGTTAACTTGAAAGTATGACACAAATCAATATTAATTCCTGCGATGATTAATTTAAAAAACTAATTATTTCTTACCGCGCATCAATATTTACGCCTTTGACAAAACGACATTAATACTATATTTGCTAATTATAAAAAGTGAACGATGGACCTGGTGATAAGAGAAGTGCGAACTAACCAAGATTTGAACGATTTTGTAAATCTGCCCTATGTTCTTTATAAGAATGAGAAGAATTGGGTGCCGCCATTGAAAGCAGACGAAAAGAATGCTTTGATTGCGGAAAAGAACCCAGCTTACGAATTCTGTAAAGTTAAACTTTGGGTGGCCTACCGCGATGGGAAATGTGTTGGCCGCATTGGTGCTATCATTAACCCGCTATGGACGGATAAGATCCATGAAAAAATCGGACGCTTTACACGACCCGAGTTTATAGATGACATAGAAGTAGCACGCGCCCTGTTTAACACGGCCGAAGCCTGGATTAAGGAACAAGGTATGGTAGGAATGTACGGCCCACTTGGCTTTTCGAACCTCGACCACCAGGGTTTATTAATTGAAGGCCAGGATTGGCTGCCGGCGGTTGCATCGGACTATCATTTGGCTTATTACTATCCCATATACGAACAGTTGGGTTTCGAAAAGGTAATTGACTGGCTGGAGTTCCGCATTACGTTTCCTACGGAACTGCCCGAGAAGGCATTTAAGGTTGCCGACATGCTCAAGAGCCGCTATGGCTTGCGCTCCGTAAACTTTTCATCCAAAGAAGAGCTGGACCCTTATAAGGAAAAGGTGTTCGCTCTTTTCAACAATGCATTTACAGAGCTTTTCGGAACATTTCCATTGCCCGAAAAACTTACCAAATTCTATATCGACAAGTTTGTTCCGATGCTTAACCCCCGTTACGTAAAGATTGTGCTGGACTCGCACGACGAAATGGTGGGCTTCTTAATTGGTTTGCCCTCACTCTCGCGCGCCATGCAGAAAGCCAAAGGGAAACTGCTTCCTTTTGGCTGGTGGCACCTGATGAAGGCGCTGAAGAAACCGACGGAAATGGATCTTATGCTTACGGGTGTAAAACCTGAGTTGCAAAAATTAGGCGTTGCCGCACTGCTTATGAATGAAATATGGGCCGAAGCCAATAAGGATGGTGTACGTTATGTTGAAACAACAGGAATGCTCGAAAACAACAGCGTTGCTATTCAAATGTGGAAATCGTTCGACCACATTCAACATAAACGGAAACGGTGTTTTAAGAAGATGTTTGTGTAGATTGGATGAACGCAATGGCTCAAAGACGCAAAGATACAGATGCGGGGCTTAATTATTTCTCTTGCTTCGCAAATGGCATTGCAAATGCCGATTAAAAAAAGGCACTGATTACAAATCAGCGCCAGCAGCGAGGTTTTAAGAAGATGTTTTAAATACAAACACCTCACCCCGACCCTCTCGCTTCGGAATAGAATGAGGGAAGAATTACATATAGCATTTTCAAACACCCGCTTTTATTTCCAATCTTTTAGCGCTTTCGATATGTACAGATTGGCATCTATACCGTGATTGGCGTTGGGTATTTTGTACAAGGAGGCATTGGGGAAATCTTTCAGGAACAACTCAACCGCTTCGATAGGAACATTTACATCGTCGGTGCCATGCCACCAATCGATACGGAGGGAATGGGCGTTTGTGCCGGAAAATAAATGATCGGCGAGGATAAAGTTAAATTCGTCGTAACAAGCCCGCAATGCGACTTCTTTTGAAGGCGCACCTGCCTGCTTCACAATTTCGTCGAGGTTGGGGAATTGCAGGGCAGTAGATTCAAAGTTTTTATAGTCGGTTAAGGCTGTTCGCATAATACCGCTGGTAATTGCCTTTTTCTCGTATTGAAAAAATGCTTCGGCAGATACCATTCCGCTAATTACCCCACAATGCTTCAGTTTAAACTCGGAGGCCAGTAAAATAGCCAGCGGTGCTCCCCCACTAACACCAATGATTCCGAAATCGTTTTTCCGGAGACCGGCTTCCTTTGCCAGTTTATAGAGCTTTTCTCTGGTTAATTGCGCGTTTGGTGAACCGCCAAATCCAGGTCTGTTAAAAGATATAAAATGGTAGTTTTTCTTCATGGAGTCGGGAATCAGTTGGAGGATATCCTTTGTTGACGGCGTTCCACCCAGAATGCAAATGGTTGGCTTATGGGCTTCTTTCTGCGATGCCACATACGATTTACAGCCCAAAAGGATAAATACAAGGTAGAAAAAGAGGATTGATGATGTTTTCATTTGTACATAATTTTTTTAGATACCCACGGGTGCCGATTGGACAATAGCAGCCGAAAATTTTTAGTTATAACGGGGCATTGCAAAAAAAGTTGATGCTGAGGAGGAGAAATGTTGCAATTCAAGTACAGAAGAGGGCACCCAAGCTTTTTCAAATCATACTTTAAAGAAATCAAACCAATAGTTTACTTTAAAACACTTATGGCTTTTTCAAGTTGCGTATCCTTTTTGTTTATTGTTATATTTTCATTGAAAGGTACTGTAATATCCGGAGGAAACCCAATGCCCTCGTAAATACGGCCATCTAAGTATTTAAATTTGCACGAAGCAGTGGTAACGTTAAAAAAGCCCTCAACCGTAAATTGTCCAGCGTTATAAACATCGGTTTCTATTAGTGGTCCTGTTGCCCCCCATGTGGTTTCTCCAATAAAAGTACATTTCGGAAACACTTTAAATGCCATTACAACTGCTTCTGCCATTGAAGCAGAATATATATCAGCAAGTATTATAATAGGAATATCTATCTTTTTTCCATCAGGTTCAGGATTCACATAGGCATTTATCCATGGCGTAAAATTAAGTCGCCCGTTACTACTTTTAGTTTGGGTATATCCAAAATGTAATGGTCGATCGACAAAATGACCCACAAAAAAATTTAAGTCTCCTAAATCACCACCTTGATTTCCTCTAACATCAATGATTATTCCTTTAATATTATCAGGCAAATTTGACAGTTTACTGAAAAATGCATTCAAAGTCTTTTGAACAGGATTAGGCGTATTTGAATTATATAATTCGTAAAGAGCAAACCCGGTACAGGAAAAAAATAAAAACCGATTTTCGATGGTACCACTTAACAATGTTACTGGCCCATAAGAAGTAGAGTATGAAGTAGCCACCTGGTAATCATCGTCCAGGTAAGTTGTATCCATTTCATAATAATTAATATGTTGATGAAAGCCCGGGTTACTTTGCTTTCGAGCCAAAGCCGGGAAAATTGTATAACGGGGAATGAGCGGATTAATAAATGAAATGCTAAAATGAGAATCTATTAATCCTTTTGTTATTTCCTGAAAATATTGAGCAGCCTGAGTTAAGTCTGACGATTGTGTAATATCCAGATTCTCAAATTTAGGTTTATATGTATCGTATATTTTATCCCAGTCGGTTGAATCGATATCCCAATACACATAATTGGTATTCATTTTCACCCAGAAAGCATCAAATAATTCGGAGCCATTGGATGGTGTATTGGGGACCTCAAAAATTTTATCCTCGCATGAGTACAAAATACAGCTCAAAAAAATCAACATCAAATATGCAAAACAACAACGAATTTTATTCATGAGTTTAACGTTTTCCCTGTAATGTGAATAAGAGTCCAATGACGAATACGGAGGTCCGATTTTTTTTAGAAGCCTGATTAACCATATATTTTTTTTGCATGTCAGTGAGCGACCAGTAATAATTGTATTCTGCAAAAATGCTCTTTTCAGGATTTAAGTTAAATTGAAAATGAACACCAGAAAGAAGCCCAAATTCCAATCGGTTATCTATTGCTTTATCAAAGGAATAGCTTTCAGAATAATTTGTCAGCTTAAAATTCTGGATGCTTTGGCCATCATTATCCATTTCATTGGTAGTATTAAAGGCATTGGGAATTGTGCCTTTTAATTTTGAAAAGGTCCAATAGGCGCAAAATACACCTGTGTTGAATGCAAGCTTGACTTTTTTTCTCTTGAAAACATCAATTTGCAATATTACTGGCAATTGACAATACGTATTATAATAATTTTCATAAATACCCTTATATTTTTCTGTTCTTTCGAATGAATAATTCTTTTGCATTAATTCAATTCCTACCCTAACGGCGAAAACTTTTGAAACACTCCTTTTGCAAAAAACGCCAACGCTATAACCTCCCAAATTCACCTGGCGGGTATAAGACCTATTCATTATAGAGGTTTTCAGGAAATTATTAGTATACCCGCCTTCTATGCCAATAGACATTTGGGCATTCAGACAAGGTATACTTATAGATGTACATATTACTAATAAAATAAGAAGCTTTGTATTTCTTTTAAAATGCATATAAATAATAAGATTGTTTTCTTATAATACCATTTAAAGTCATGAAGAATAACAAAGAGAGTGCCTTAATGTAAGGCACTCACTTTTTAATTATAACCATTCTTTATAAACCTTATTGTTATTAGCTTTAAATGTTTTCACAATGGCTACAGGTGGAGCACCATTTTTAGGACGAACAACAAATGAAATGCGTAATAAAACTTCCTGGTCATTAAGAGACATGGGTGCGAAAGTATAATTTCTCAAATACAATATATCCATATCCTGACCCGTAAGGGCAGGTCGACCCTGAATAGTTTCATCTCTAGTACCGGTTCTATAATAAAGGTCAGTCTTCATATCACTCACGATACATTTAACGATCACCTCTTTTGTAAGGTTCTCGATATTAGCAACCTCTAAAAGAGCAGGATTCCATTGTATAGAAAATGAATTCTCATTAACTCCATATTCATAAATATGAAAGTATTGGCCATTACCCAAATTCTGAAGAGTGTAAGTTGAATTAATTGTAGGAGTATTTGATAAATTAAATAATCCTAGTGGTTTGTTATGATATATTGGTACAAACCCTTGAACATTATAATTTCCTTGTGCATCAGCCAACATACTTCCAGGAAAATAAAATGAAGCCGGAGTAGATGGCAAAGATGTATTCTCAGTTATTGAACCGGATAAACTAATATTTGCTTCTAAATTTAAACTCACTGTCTGACCTCCACCGCCACTATTACCACCAACAATAGCACTTAGTATGTTATATGCCGCTCCAGGTATGCTACTTGCAGCTGTAGATACCAATCCCGACATACCACTTAAGGAAGCTTTAAAGATGTCATTATTTAATCCCAATGAATTGGAATTTTCGCTTGTTTTATATTTGGATAACGAAGCCGTCCCAATAGCACCTAAAAATCCCTTACCTAATGGTTGAATTAAACCAGTTATATTTGAAAAAATGTCTGTTGGTCCTGTTGCTCCAATTGTTCCTTTCAAAGTCCCTGTGGCTGTGCCGCCAAGATTTACCTGACTAATATTCACCGAATTAATATTAAAACTCAACTGTGGAGGATTGGCAGTTGTTGAGGCTATAATATTTGGATCGTACGCTAATTCATATTGCAACATATACCATTTAAAAGATGCAAATGGGGCTGAGCCATCTATTGGAGCTGGTTCGATTTTAGTTACTTTCGTCTTCTTTGTTGAAACATCTATAACTTCAGCACCTTCAAAATTTAAAATAGAATATTGATTTGTAGGTTGAGTAATTGCGTTTTTCAAATAACTGGATGAGCCAAAACTAGTATGATTAACATACATAAAAACCCGCATTAGTCCTCTGTACTTATTATATAAAATAAAATACGGATTATAAGTGAGCGTTGTTGGACTAAAAGTACTATATAATAAAACCCATCCATCTGACGCTTTTCTGTCGTTTAATACATCAGGATCAACGGTAGAGGATAAACTTCCTTGACCATTCCATGGAAGCGGTATTGCTGCTATACCATTTCCAGATGGATAGGGCATCCAATTCAAACCAGGATCTTCCCAATTAAAATAATAAGGTGGCAACCAATCCTTACTCCCTTTAACTGAAACGGACTCATCTGTAGTAAGTTTTTCTTCGCTACACCCCATCATAAGAAGGAACAGCAGAACACTAATAATCCATAGCCGATTCTTACTACTTGCAAAAATTTGTTTTTTCATAATTAGAATATTGAGTTTTTTCAACCTGTCTGTCGCCTTGGTCGATTTTCAGCGTCATGTTTATATTGTAACATGAAACAAAATATTACCTTGATACAGTTTTTTAAAAAGGAATTGTTAATTAACTAATTAGCATAATCCATACGTTTTTAATTTCGCTCTGCACAGTCTTAACTTTCTAAATAAACACAGAGGTTTGAACAGTGAATTCAATAACAAAAGGAAAGAATTTTATGAAATAAAGCTCGAACTCAAAGTTCAAAACGTTCAATGCCGGGTTTTGAACTTTAAATGCATTGTTCTCAACTTCGAAATTGAAGCTTTTAACTCCGAATTCAAGGCTAAAAACATCGAATTTAATATTCGAAACAATGCGAAACCCTGAATTTGGAGTTATTTACTACCTGTTAGGACTTTTTGAAATTCCGTCCAGGAAAACGTGTCGACAAGTCATCGTACACATTCTTTAAACCAGTTTCACCTGCAGCAATAGCACCTTTTAATGAGGTGTAAAAAACAAGTGCTGTTGCATATGCTTCGCTACCGGCTAACAGGGTTGTATCGTCGAGTTCTTCGACCAGTTTCTGTAACGGGGCAGAGACTTGGAAGAGCTTGCTTACGGCGTCTACATCCTTGGCATACTCATCCAAGTTTAAATAGGATGGCACTATCTTAGGGTTTTGACGCGCATATTCGAGCGCTTTTCTAACAAAGGCTACCGTTTTGTCGCCCATTTTTGGTAACGTTTGACGCTGCTCAGGGTTAAGGGTGATCAGTTTGGGAAGATTGGCCTTTATCATATCCAATCCCTTTTGAATGTTTTTCAACGCTTCGTCGCTGATGGTGATGGAAATTTCGTTAGTGATTGCCATATCGTTAGTTTTAGTTAGGGTGTTTATACCTCAAAATAAACGATAGTTTTATTCATCTACAATATCTTCCGGGCTCTAAAAGAACGAGTTCCTGGCTTTTGGGAACGAAATTACCTTTCTCAGGAACGAACCCCGGAAAAAAATCAACTTTTTTTTATTTGCTTGAATTGATGCGGTTTTCAAATTCACCTATTCGCTCCTCGGCTATTATAACACATTGGTTATCGGAAAGTAATAGCTGACGTTTGCCTTTATAAAATCGTTGTAGGTGCGAAAGATTAATGATGGTTGAACGATGACATTTGAAAAAGAACGTTGTAGGTAACATGTCTTCGAGATCGCCAAAAGAGAATGTACTGGTGATAACCTCCGGCTTTCCTTTAATGCATACCTGAGATTGCTTTTTTAAAGCTTTTACCCAGATGATATCTACAAAATCGATATACTGAATAAAATCGGACGTTTTTAGGGGTAAACGTTCCATGGTAGAGTTGTTAGGGCTTTGCATAATATAATAGTATTAAAACGTAGTTTCCAACGCATTAATATTCGACTAAGGTATATCGTTAAATTTCAAATCTAATTCTTGTTCTTGTTCCTGGTGCTCTTCCATAGAGTTAAAACAAGGCCAATCATGGCAAAGAATTATTTTATTTCCAATTCTTTTAAATCTTACAGTTTCCGGTATTTATCTTTACTCTATCTTTACTCAACCTCTCATAACCAACAATGTTATGAATTACTTTTCTTCGAGGTTTAAACAAAGAAAGCAAATTTTTAATTGAATGCAAAAATATTGGTTGAAATTTTGATTGAAACTTCAACCAAACGACATCACCTCTCCCAATGGAACGATAGCCATTGGCGAAGGCAGTTCGGCACAATTGTGTATAAAGCTTTCGAAAAAATAAATGAATGAGACCCCGCGAAAGCGGGGTTTTTGTTGCTTGTGCGGTCAGAAAACCGCTATTTAAAGCGGCGAAGCCGTAGGCTCGGGATTCGCCGATCGACTCCGTGGCTAAAGGATAGGGATAACAAGGGAGTCCAAACCATGGTCAGCGGAGAGACCCGTATTATTTATTTATTCAATGAATGCACTTTATACCTTACTATTCTCTTCTTTATTTTATTCAGAAATCCTGAATTAATAAATGGGCGTAACTTAATCTCAATATCTTTAACGACCTCATTTAAACTCAATTTAAAATCGTCTTTATGTGTAGGGATTGAAACTATTGAAATAATTTTTTTGTAGCCAATTTTTCTCTACTACGAAAAAAATTGCATGATTGAAATAAAAGGACAATCGAGATTAAAAAAAATGAAAATTTCATACCGAAGTCTATTTTAATATAGTTGGGACGACTATATATTTTATTACAACACTTTAGGCTGTTATATTGCTAAAAGTAAATTGTTTTTAGGTAAACGACAATATGTTTTACAACCAATTGAAAGAGGGTTATTGAATGGTAGACTGGAGACTGCAGGGGATACGTTTGGCAGAGGTTGGAACCTCTGCCAAACAGGAAAAGCCTAACAATGTTAACTGATTTTTTTGAAATCACCTTTATTGGTGCCCTGTTTCAGCTACATTGCTAAAATCATATATCCCATATTTTCCATTCTTCATTGTTTTGAACCGGTTGGGGCCAATCATTTTAATCTCTTCAAACTCGTTCGGGATTAATATCTTTCCGCTTATATCAATCAATCCGGTTTTGTTGTTGTTTGTTGTAGTAAAAAAATCAAGACCGATTTGCTTTATGCTGTCAAACTTATTTAGAACAACTACCTTCCCCCTCATATCAACGAGTCCTGCTTTGTTATCTTTTATGGTTTGGAAATAGTCGGGGCTAATCTGTTTGATCTCATCGTACAGGTTGGGAACTACTACATTCCCTTTCATATCGATAATGCCAACTTTATTGTCTTTTACCGTTCTATAAAAATCAGGACTTATTTGTTTTATATCGTCGTAATTACAAGGAATAATGATAACACCCTCAGCGTTATTTACGCCATACTTCCCGTCTTTACGTGTTACCGTAATGCTGTCCTGATCCTGCCCGTACATCCCGGCGGATATTGAAAAGAATAAAAAAAACATTATTGTTCTCATTTTTAAATAGGTTTTAGTTGGTTGAATTATAGGATTTTTATTTATTGAGACACTCTTCATATGTTATTTTCGTTTGTTTGCTGCTGTATACTACCAGATTTTAGGAATGAGCCGCTGTTTTGTTTTTTGCGCATAATCGGTATAGCCTGGTAATTCTTTTTTCAACGTTTCGTCTTCCAAATACGTACGGATTAACAACAGGATTACGGCAACCCATACAGGGATTATACTCCAGAGCGAGCCTACCAATAAGGGAAGTGCAAGCAAAGAGATGATCATTCCTACATATCCCGGGTGGCGCACCATTTTATAGATTCCGGTGTCGCAGACGGAATGTCCTCTATCGGTTTGAATTCGCACTACACTCGAAAAATATTTGTTTTCCTTTCGCGCAGCAAGGAAAATGAGTTGTCCAACGAGGGTTAAGATTATTCCGAGAGCATACATGGCCCAATGAAAGTTTGGAGACCAGCGAAAACGCCCGGAGTCGAGCCCTGCCACCACAATACAGCTCAGATAAGTAATAGCCGATAATCCCAGAATCATCTTATCCCACGCCTTAGCACCCTCTCCCACTTTCGACCGCTCCGACATGAGTTCCGGATTGTTTCGTATAGACCAAAAGTTGAGCACAGTAATAACGAGATTCGTTGCTAAATAAATAAAACCCTGCATGTAGTTCCATTTGCCTGCCGAAAGAAATAAAATTGCGCTAAAAACCAATGTGGTAACTAATGCTTTGATGAGGAATTTTGCGTTCATGGTTTAATATCTATTACATGCCTAATTATTAACGTAGCTATATCGATTTGTATTGTTAAAAGTAAACCGTTTTTGAATAAACAGCAATACGCTTTTACATTTAATTTGAAAGGTTTATCGGGAGAACCGGCAGAACGAGAGGAAGAGGCAGGACCAAGGTCAATAAAGATCAATATCCGGAACCGCTACACGCGATATTGCTCACGAAATTCTTCTTACTCAAAGCCCCCCTTAGCCTCTGAATTATTGTGCCTCAGGGAGAGGAAGTCAGCAAAAAATATTTACATTTAGATAAATATAAACTATCATCATGAAACTACTTGAGCTACGAAACCTAAAGACAAAAAAGAAGTTACTCCTGGCATTTGGAACGGTCATTTTTATAACATTCCTTATGGCCTTTGTAAGTTGGTATGAATTCAAACAAATACGAGGTATCAGCAACGATGTTGTAAAACTACATTTTGTACAAAACCGGTTTCTCATGGCTCGTTATAACATACGATCGTATGCCCAATCGAAGGAAGATCAGTACCGGAAAGGATGCTTTGAATCCATCGACACTGCTATTTGGGCAATTAAGGACTTACGGGAAAACCTTACGGTAAAATTTGCTTTTGGCACTATCGACAGCCTTAAAATTGCATTTGAAAATTACAGACCTAAAGTAGACGTACGAATGCAATTGATAAAAGCCCAGATTGAAATTGGGAAGACGGTTGATAATCTGGCGGGGTCGATGGCTACACTTCTCAAAGAGCAGGAAAATACTTCAACTGGCAAATCGCTGGCATTAAATTTCCTGTTGATGCATAACCGTGCCCAGAAAATTGTATCTACCGACGTTATTGATAAAACCAAATTTCAGGAAACAAAAACGTTAATAGAAGAAGGATTAAGGCTGAGCCAAAAAGCGAACCAACGGGAAATTGTTGAAATATACACCACATATGATAAGCTACTGTCCGACTATTTGGAAGCAAACCAAAGAACCGATACCAATTCAACTATAGGAAAACTGGCGACTTCCTCCGCCGACAGGGCAGTAGAAGAAATGAATGCGTACATGGATCGTAAAATAGGCTTATTTACTTTCTTTATGATAGCGCTTGCCCTTTTATCCATTGTGTTGGGATTGATTATTACGTTCTTTATATCGAACTATATAGTGAAACACCTGAGCGAAGGTGTAAAACTGGCTCAGGCCTATTCGCAAGGCGATTTTACGTATGAAATCGATTCGTTAAATTTGGAAACCAAGGACGAAATAGGAGATTTATCTAATGCCATGGCCGAAATGGGTTGCAACCTGAGGGATATCGTTAAAACTGTACACGGAAACTCACTGAGTATTTCGCAAGCAGGAAACCAGGTTGCATCTACAGCGGCGCTGCTTTCGGAAGGAGCTAACCGGCAAGCATCGGCAGTAGAAGAAATTGCGTCGTCGATGGAAGAGATGGTGGCAAACACGCAACACAACACTGCGAATGCAAAACAAGCAGAAGCAACAGCTGATTTAACGGCATCGCTGGTAAAACAAGTTGGTGAGGCCGCAGGACGCAGCCTTGATTCGGTGAAATTAATTACAGCACACATCAATGTAATCAACGATATTGCATTTCAAACGAACTTACTCGCGTTAAATGCAGCTGTAGAAGCTGCACGTGCCGGTGAGAACGGACGAGGATTTGCCGTAGTAGCTTCGGAAGTAAGGAAACTTGCCGAAAACAGTAAAAAAGCAGCAAACCAGGTCATTGTAATGGCTAAGGAAAGCCAGGAACTTACAGATAAGGCCGTATCGTTAATGAACACATTAGTGCCCGACATAGAAAAGACCTCAAACCTGGTAAAGGAAATTTCGGTATCGAGCCTTGAGCAGCTTAATGGTGCCGACCAGATTAACAATGCCGTACAGCAGTTGAACCAGTCCACGCAAAACACTGCCTCGGCAGCGGAAGAGCTGGCCTCAAGTTCCGAGGAAGTAAAAACGCAATCGGACAATCTATTGAAATCAATTGAATTTTTAAGGTTTGCGTAATACCTCACCACAGTCCTCTCCTTAAGGAGGTATGATGAGGAAAGCGCCAGCGGTAGGATGTCAGTTAGTAGTTAATCTACTAACTGACCGTTACTTTAAACTAATAGGCTTCTGTCCAACTCAAAACTTTCCAATGGCTATCCTCTTTCCTGAGCAGAAATTCCAGTTTGCAGTTACCAAACACAGCACTATCGTTCTGTAATTTACATACCCAATTGGAATTTGATGTATATAAAACATTCGAAGGGTCGATAACTAAATATTTCTCCTGAACGATAAATGCTTTTTGTGTTTTAAATTCTTTCATAAGCTCCGGGTATTTTTTAACCGTTTCTTTATAATCGGCATATTTCCCATCGATGAAAGAAAAGAAGTCGGGAGAATCCAGAAAGGTGGCTGTTAACATCCCCGGATCACAGCTTTGACATGCCTGATAGATCGTATCTACTAATAATTTCGCCCCATGTAAAACTTCTTCTTTTTCGTTATTTGTTAAGGGCTTTCCAGGATCAGTGCATCCAAAAAGCAGCGGTACCACTAAAACAACGAAATACTTATTCATGATTAACCGGTATTAAATAAATAGAAAAGCAAAGACACATTCTTCGGAAATACTATTTCCTGCTCAGTCTATTGTACTAGCCAATCGGTGTACTTTGTTTCAGATAACCCCAGTTTGGACAGCTCTTCATTAATAGGCTGCATTTTTTTATTTACTGCTTTACCCTGAGCATTTTCGCTGCCATCGGGATTGTAATATTTATCCCAGTCCTTTTGGGATTTAATAACAAATAATAGCCCATAACTATTGGCGTTTTCACCTCTTAAGCCCTTGAGAAGATAAACTTTCCAACCTTCATAATTTTTTTCGATTTCAGGTATTACCTTCTTTTGAAAGAAGGCTATATATTGGTCCATTGTTACCTCCGGATTAAGCGTAACAGTAAAAACGTGTGTACCAATGTAAGTCCCCTTTTGAATAGTCTGCCCAAACATCATTCCTGCAAACAGGATCATTACCGAAAGTAAAAGTAACTTCTTCATAATGTTAGCATTTAAAAGTTAGCATATTAAAGTTACGGCAAATAAAATGCAGAGTCAATTAGATTTTGACGATGCAAACTAAAGGTTACTTAGAAGGAAGAGGGTTGGCTACTTTAATTTGTCATATTTCTTAAAGAGAAATAATTTAAAAAGATCCGTGAACCTTTCATTCTTCGCGTGTACTGCAAATAAAAAGCATGAAACAGCAACCGTTAAATTTTCTTAAAATCAATACAAAGTGGCTTTGGAGTGGGTTATTTCTCCTAATTTTAGGCTATGTAATTTTACAAATGAATCCGGAAGGAAAAACATGGGAGCAAACCGTATTTGCATGGCACAAACTAACGCTGGCTCCGCTGATGCTTATAACCGGATATGTGTTTATCGGACTTTCTATTCTTATTCCTGCTAAAAAGTAAATGTTCGGACAAAAAAGAAAATACCAGCAAACAACCGACGAGCAGCTTGTTTCCAATATGCAGTGCGGCGACCATGTAGCTTTTAACGAGCTATACAACAGGTATAGCAACCGTTTGCTGTACTATTTCTACCGGATGCTGGGCAATTCGAACGAAAAGGCACAGGATTTCCTGCAGGATATCTTTGTTAAGATTATCGACAATATCCATACATTCGACACTTCAAGGAAATTCTCCACATGGGCATTCAGTATTGCCCATAATATGTGCAAAAACGAGTACCGAAGCATGGAAATCCGCAAAAATTCGCCCATCGACGACTATAGCGATACGCTGGAATGTCCGGAAGAATTACCAGTAGTGGATTTTGCAAATACCGAGGATTTCATCCGCGATCTGTTTTGCGAGCTCGAGAACTTCGACGAAATACACAAAACGGTTTTCCTGCTGCACTACCGCGAAGGTTTTTCGCTTAAGGATATTGCCCAAACGCTGGAAATATCCGAAGGAACCGTAAAGTCGCGGCTGTTTTATACCCGGAAACGGCTTGCTGAGCGGCTTATTAAATATCATCCCCATTTTGTAAACGAATAAAATCAACGATATGGCTATATTCAATCTGAATAGTAACGAAGAATTGAAAGAGGTACTCAGGAACGACAACCCGCCCATTGTACCGAACCCGGCAATAGCCGAAAGGTTGAACTATCATTTCCTGCTTAAATCGCCTGCAAGAAAGGTACACAGCAATTCGTTCGCAGGATTTGCAGCATGGATCTTTTCTGCTAAAAGCCTGGCGCTTAAAGCCGGCCTCGCGGTTGTATTTTCATCGGTTATCCTGTTCAAAAGCCAGCTTAACAACAACACTTCTATTATTTCGGCGGATACCTGCCTAACAAAAACCCAGTTGGTGGATACCAACTACGTATTTAGGGATACGTGCATGAATTGAGACAAAGCTTACGATTTGAAAATTTGAAGATGAGTAAATTTGAAAATGACAGGTTCACTTCCGCTTCATTTTCAAATTTTCAAATTAGCGCATTTTCAAATTACTTGCGACAAGCTCAAATACCTCAAATGATATTGTCAATTGCTCACCGCCTCCAGCAATCTTCCGGTTTTCGATTCCCAGATTTCTTTACAATCAGCAGCAACATCTGAGTATCCATACTTTTCAGAAAGCTTCGCTATTTGCTGAAGCATATATAACGCTAAACGCACCTCGTAATTTACGCCCTGCATTTGGAATTTGGTTAAACCATTAAAGTAGCGTAAATTCTTATAACAGAAATTCTTAAGCTTCAATAATTCAGACCGGCCCTTTTGCCTGTTACCCAAACGTAAATAAAGGCGGGCAATATCAATGTTCCATAATTCATAGGCCAGGCGTTCGTTGGGCAACATAGCAGTAATCCGGTCCAATACCTTTTCGGCCCTTGCCGTATCACCTTTGTTGATCAGCGCTTCGGCAAGCCGGGCGAATTTATTCCGCAGCATCATTACGTTGAGCTGATAAATATGTGTATAATCGAGATATACAGCTGAATTTTCAATGGATGTAAACGAGAACTGCTTCATATATTGGTTGTACAATCGTTCGGCATCTATATATCCTACGTTATTGTTATCGCTAACATTTTCTCTGCGAGGAACCAGCTTATATGCAAAGCCGCTTAATTGCAAATAAGGTGTTAAGCCCAATTCAGCAGTCACCTGCGGCGAGGCAAAATAAACGGGCCGTTTCCAATTATTGGATGCGATAAGGTCCAGTAGCACCAGATTATCCATCCGCAAATGACTTCCTGAAAGGTTCACAGGAAGCGAATCTTCCGTCTCCGCACCGGTGCGATCTCCAGAAAACTGGTATGAAGCAGGAACCGTTAGTACAACCTTGCGCGAGGGAATATAATTGATCTTTTCGCCCGATGTAAGTTCAATCTTAGCCCTTTGGTCATCGCTGGCGGCGAATTCGAGCATTTCATTTACATCAACTGCAGAATCCGTGCGTTCTACAATAGGCAGGTAAGTTCGTTTACCTTTCACATATTTATCCTGCGAAATGTGCATGGCCAGTCCGTGCTGCTTAAACTGGGGAGCGCGCATTTGATTTACATACCAGTCGGCCGAAAGATATGGCGATAGTACAATCCTTATATCGCGCCGTATGCCTTCAACTTCCTGAGCATACCAAAGCGGGTACGTGTCGTTATCGGCATTGGTAAACAATATGGCGTTGGGTTCGCACGATTCCAGGTAATTGCGCGCGTACTCCAATACAGCATACCGTTTGGCACGGGAGTGGTCGTCCCAATTCTGACCGCACATTAATGCGGGTATTCCCAATGCAAGAATGGAACTTGCCAGTGCAGCCGCCCTTTCCGATTTTATCATTTTTGAAAGCCTGGAATACAAAGCCATTACCCCTATTCCTAGCCATATGGCAAACACATAGAATGATCCCACATACACATAATCGCGTTCGCGCGGCACAATTGGAACCTCGTTCAAATAAACAGCAATGGCTATTCCTGTAAGCAAAAAGAACAGCGTAGCAACCCAGAACTGCTTTTTATCGTTCTTGTAATGAAACCATAAGCCAAGAAGTCCTAATAATAGCGGCAAACAGAAATACCGGTTATATGCTTTATTGGTTTTCAGATGGGTTGGTAATTGATCCTGCGGCCCCAACCGCATATTATCGATAAAAGAAAATCCCGAAAGCCAGTTTCCGTTCATCACATTGCCACGCCCAAGGATGTCGTTCTGGCGTCCGGCAAAATTCCACATAAAATAGCGAAAATACATATGCCCCAGCTGATAAGAGAAGAAAAAGCGCAGGTTTTCACCAAATGTAGGCAGCTGAATCTGTTTCCCGGCAGCTTCGCTATAATATGGGCGACCTTGATAATTGCCAATCCAGCTTTTATAAGCTTCCACGTGGCCAGGTTCGTCACTGCAGAGCCTGGGAAAAGGCATCAGCGTATTCCTGTCGTACTTTATATCAGGGTTCAAGGGGTATTTGACATACTTCCCTTCAAAGCGCTGGTAAGAAGAACGTTCCTCAGCAGCAATCACTGGGGAAGCAAACGATTGACCATATAACAACGGGCGTTTGCCATACTGCTCGCGATTTAAATAATTCTCGAGCGAAAACGGATTATCCGGGTTTGCCATATCAATGGAAGGATTGTCGTGCGAACGAACCAACACAATCCCATAAGGCGAAAATCCGATCCATACGAATGCTGAATAAACCACAACCCGCTGAAGCCATAATGTTCCCTTTCGCACTGCGATCAAATGAGCAAAATAAAGAGCCAGGGCAATAAAGCCAATGCCAATGAGAAGCCCCGAATTAAAGGGCAACCCCATTCCATTTACTGCCATCAACTCAAAAGAAGAAAGCAACGCGGGAATACCCGGAATGAAAAAGAGAAATGCCAACAACAAACCAACGGATACACCGATTGCCTTTAGTAAATTCCGCGCATTAAACGGATATTTACGGATAAAATAAACCAGTACGATAGCCGGAATAGCAAGAAGATTGAGCAAATGCACGCCAATGGACAGACCCAGCAGGTACGCAATAAGTAAAAGCCAGCGTTCCGAAGTATCATCAGCCGGGCTCTCCTCCCACCGCGTAATGCACCAGAACACAACTGCTGTAAACAAAGACGACAAAGCATACACCTCCGTTTCTACTGCCGAAAACCAAAAAGAATCGGACACCGCATATGCCATTGCACCAATAAATGCCCCTGAAACAATAATTATTTTTTGTCCGACGCTGTGTTCCCAGGTTTTCGCAAATAGCTTCCTCCCAAACCAGGAAATGGTAAAGAAAAGAAACAATATCGTAAACGCGCTTGAAATGGCCGATAGTCCATTCACCATTATAGTGGGGTTTGCCGGATATAGCATGGATGCTAACCTGCCCAGCAGAATGAAGAAAGGCGCTCCCGGAGCATGAGGCACCTCGAGGTTAACAGCACACGAGAGAAACTCGCCGCAATCCCAATAGCTTACGGTAGGCTCAAGGGTTAAGAAGTATATGGTAAGGGAAATGGCAAAGGCTATCCAGCCAGCGAGACGGTTTACTTTTCTGAAATTCATTTGCGCTTTTTTCCTTCAGTACACTGGAAAAAGAAAAGGTTCATTTCGAAAAGTCTGCTACTTCCTTTTCAGCTCCAGCTGGTATACTTCGTTCTTTTCCCAGGCATTAGCGCCTTCCTGAATGGGAGGAGGTTGAATATCGCCACGTAATTTGCGTTTCCCTTCAGTAGAAACCTCGAACACCTTATCTCGAGCCTGAAGTAGCGAATCATTCAACTGCCCGTCGCTTGTAAAGCCCATCATAATCTTGGGTACACCTACCGGTAGTGTATTGTTTTGGTTGGTATGCCAGGTGTGAATTGTCTTTCCATAAGTGGAAACGATCTGTTTCATGAGCTCCTTTTCGGCAACATCAGGAAGTCCGGGCGCTATAAGTTGTCCAGATATTACTTCGTATACATGGCTGTGCCAAAGCGGCTTTTCCTCTGGCGGAAGTGTTTTAAACAAGCGTTCTGAAATAATATACTCAACGCCAATAATGTGTGCATCCTTTGTATTGCCATCGTACATTACGCATTGCGTTACATCTTCGTTCAACTTCGAACAATAATGGTGGGCTTCCATCTGCATTTTCATATCACCATTGGCAAAATGAAAACCATCCAGGTAAATCTCAAGCTGCCTGATTGGCGTTTTGTCTTGTAAAACTGCGGCTCCTGCCTCCAACGCCTTTGTTTTTGCAGTCTTTTCATCGCCCGGTTCGGATACATTAGAAGGCTCCCTGTGCTTGCACGATAGCCCTACGATCAAAACAAGAAACAATAACCTTTTCATATTTTCAACTGTTAAAATATCCATAATTACAGAGCCTTCAGTGCTTTCTAATAGTTGAATGCCCCAATGTATAACATTCTAAAAGTGAAAATTACTACTGGCATAAAGCGTTTTCAATATTTAAATACAGCAAAAAGTAACGCAATTCTCATTTTGTCTTCATTAAAGCACCTTATTTCCCCAGGTGAGGCGGTTATTCCACAATCACAAAGATGAAAACAAACCCTATCTCATATTTTAATGAGCTTCCAAGCGCCCCAGGACATTTACATGTGGCTTTCTAACGAGGTTTCTAGTACGAATTTTGGTTAACTACCTCCGAAATTAAGCAATAGTAGTAATAATTAAATTCAGAGAACTATGAAACTGGTTAAAAACAATGTATGGAGAATTCTCCTTTCGGTAGTATTTATAACTGTAGCAGCAGTAGCATGCGACAACGACGATGATGATAACAACAACGGCCCCGAAGGTAAAAACAAGGCCTTCATTCAAAACGTGACTTACGCGAATAATGCGGAAATCGATTTCGGGCAATTGGCTAATTCGCAGGGAACCTCTTCTGCAGTAAAACAATTCGGGCAATTAATGGCGCAGGATCATCAAAAGGCACAGAGCGACCTGGATACAGTAGCAGATAACAGGAATATTGATCTGCCTTCCGGCTTGCAAACAGACAAGCAACAAATGAGGCAAGTATTGGCTGCGCGAACCGGCTATGCATTCGATACGGCATATATCCACAACCAGGTAAAAATGCATACTGAAACCAGGGATATGTTCGAAGCCTTCCTCGATACAAGCAGCGACCAAAGCCTCAAAGCATATGTGAACCGCCATCTGCCAACAATAGTGAAGCATTTAGCGAAAGCCGACAGTATATCTATGGAGCTCGACAACATAGAGTAATGAAGGTATAGATTACGCAAAGCCCGGTCCATTTTTGCCGGGTTTTGCGCTTTTCATCAGTATTTACCTTTGGTTGAACATTATCTTGTAAGTTATTTGGAATCAACAGATAATTATTTTGCATCATGTACGTTTTACAATAAACAAGTAAAAAAAATACATGACGACAGCTAAAATTATAACGCTAGCAATTGCCGCTATGGCAATATTCTCAGCATGTACAAAAGATAAAGACGCGGAAACTGATCCTCCGGCGGAACCTACACAAGCAACCCCTGGTGCCAAAACAGGCAGCATCCAAATATTCCCATCCGACAACAGTTGGAACAAAGACATTTCGGCCGAACCCGTTGATCCGAATTCCGACAAACTCATTGCCAGCATAGGAAACAACGTGAACCTTCACCCCGATTTTGGGACAGTATGGGAGAAAAAGCCAATTGGTATTCCATATAACGTAATTGGCCCCAATCAGGCTAAGGTAAAAGTGACATTCCATTATGCGAGCGAGAGTGATGCCGGACCTGATCCTATTCCTGCCAATGCATTGGTGGAAGCCGGATCGGACAAGCACGTAATTGTACTGGACACCGCAAACCACAAATTATACGAACTTTATAATGCAACCCGCAACGGCGATAACTCCTGGAAGGCTGGCTCCGGTGCTATCTACGATTTAACTTCGAACAAACTCCGGCAGGATTATTTTACATCGGCTGATGCTGCGGGATTACCCATATTCCCAGGTCTCGTGCGATATGAAGAAGTAGTGACGAAAAAGCAAATCAATCATGCCCTGCGTTTTACGGTACAGAATTCGAGGAACGCATTTGTACATCCAGCCACACACGGAGCAAGCGAGTCGTACGACATAAATCTGCCGCCTATGGGCATGCGCGTGCGACTCAAAAGCAACTTCGATATATCCAGGTTTACGCCCAACATTCAGGTTATATTAAAGGCAATGAAGAAGTATGGAATGTTTGTCGCCGACAATGGTTCGAACTGGTACATTTCCGGATCACCCGATTCGCGCTGGAGCGACGATGAGCTAAACCAGATAAAGACCATCAAAGGAAGCAACTTTGAGGTGGTAAAAATGGGAACAGTAGTGAATATGCCGGAGGATTAAGCCTACCCTCTCTTCACAAACCTGATATTCTTCACCCTGCCGAAATCGACTATGCGGAAGCCAGTAATGGATCTGTTGTGGTCGCGGGTAAACTGAATAATACCCAGCGATTCGGTTAGAAATTTATCATTACCCATATATTCGAGCACCATATCTCTGTCGATTCCCATAAATGACTGAAAGGATTTCGGAATCTGCATGATCAATTGATTTTTGCGCATCATTACCGGGTAAGTAATATCCAACGGACTATTAAAGTAATTTCCGGAATATTTGGCCAATTCGGAAGCCGATATATTATTCACACCTGCTTTTTTAACGCCTTTGGGTGTTCGGTTTCTTTCCTTCCATATAATTTCGCTGCTTTCGCCATCGCTACCCATCTGAAAGCTGCATTTCATATCGAATTCGTTTACAAAAAAATCGGTTTCGCTGGCTGCATGCATAATATATTTAGGTTGCCCTGGCATAACCAGCAGAAAGGTGTCATTTTTTAATTCGAAATTGAGTTCCATACCATTGGTAAGTCTGTAATTCCCGGCGTAGTTCTGTAAAATATGTTCAGGAAGCTTAATTTCTTTCTTTTCGCTAATATGGGCAGGCGCAATATGCCGATCGAAATAAAGATCGGCTACATTGGTTGCCAAGCTCCAGTTATCAATGCTTTCGTTATTGGTAAGGATAATTATTGCCAACTGCTTATTGGGAAAAATCATGAGTTGCGAGCGGAAGCCCATGGCATATCCGGAATGATCGGCCATATTCATATCCTTGAATTTTCTAAGATTAAGGCCAAATGAATAATTCATGATATCGCCATTGTTCAGATAATGGCTGCGACTGAAAAACCGTGTTGTAAGTTCCTGGTTCCCGGGCGAGGAATTAAGCAGATGTTGCATCCATATAACCATGTCGTGAACACTGGCGTAGAGGTTAGTCGATCCGTAAACCGATTCACCTTCGGTATTCATACGCATGTAATCATCATTTTTCCTTTTGTATCCGGTAGCTTTTCCGGGAATAATTTTTCCCGGGCTATCGTACAAAACAGTTTCTTTCATACCCAACGGCTCTAAAACCCGCTGTGTAAGAAATTCGCTGAACGACATTCCGCTAGCCTTCTCTATTACTTTTGCCAGAAGATAGTAACCTGTATTTGAATAATTCCCTTCGCTGTTGGGTTTATAGTTGAGCTGCTTGTAGCGTGCAATCATTTCCATTTCGTCCTCTGCATCCCATGGCGCTTCGATAGGAAGACCGGCAAACAGGCGAAGATTGTCGGACGAGGCAATTCCGCTTGTATGATGTACCAAATCGCCAATGGTTACAATTTCCCTGTAATCGGGAAGCCATGGAAGATACTTGCGAACATCGTCGTTGAGGTTAAGCATTCCGTCTTTTTCGAGCAGGAGAATGCAATAGGCTGTAAAATGTTTCGATACCGAGGCGAGATTAAAGAGCGTACTATCGGTGTTGGGCAAATGGTACTCGAGACTCATTAGTCCGAACGCTTTTTCGTATAAAACCTTATCGGCCGAAACAATAGCGATAGCCCCTCCGGGAGCATTGGCCGGAAGCGACCTGCTGATAATAGAATCGATGTGTTGCCCCAACCACAAGCTATCTGGCTGCTGGGCATACGTAATCCATCCTGATAGAATTAATACAAAAGATAAAACCGCTGTTTTCATCATAGTACCCAAACCTGTATTCTTTTGGCAATAGGTTTTTGGTGATTTTGGTGTAATTTTTAAGAAGCGATACCAGACCAATACAAAGAATAGCAACTATCGAACACCTATACTTTTGTATTGAATAGCTATTGAGCTATTCCGGTTTGGTATATTATATGATATCTGTAAGACGTACTCATATCCCATTCTGAAAACCCCACGCACACATACCTATGCGACCAATTACATGTTAGAAACGATGGCAATAAAAGATTATTTTATAACGGGCTTATATATACTCAGTATAAATAAGGTGTGCGCACACCCAACGTTCCAAACGTTTACTGAAAAACGAAGAGCAACCAGAAAATTAGGAGATCAAATATTTTTTGGCTTGTAAAGGTTAATTTGCCAGTTCTTTCCTCTTCACCATTACATACTTAGCAATAACACTAAAAAAAAGCTCTTTATAAATAGGTTTGGTAAGGAAATACTCCACACCCAGGTCGTACACCTCCTCGCAACGTTCGGTATAAGCACTAATAAATACGATAGGGATTGTTATTTTGTTGTTGATGCAAAACTTGGTGAGTTCAATGCCGTCGGTATCAGGAAGCATGAGATCCATAAGAATGAGGCTATAATCTCGGTCACCCTCCATTAACTCAAAAAACTCAGCGCCATCTTTGGCCCAGCTGAGTTCAAATTCATAATCCGAAAGCATCTCGTGGAGCACCATATAATTAATGGGATTGTCTTCCACTATCAGTATTTTGTCCATATTCAGTAGATCAGGATAGACTATCTAATTTACTGCAAATGCTGTTAATTTCAAAAAAATATTACCAGAAGATTAAAAACAGATCAACATTCCAGTAAAAAAGCAGTCAATTATTACCATTTCTTTTCCTTTTTTCTGTTTTCCCAGTACCTAACGTAATTTTCCTGTGAGATGAGGCCTATATATCCTGTATAAATGCCACCTTTCTCGCCCGAATCATATACCCGAACAGCAAGCACATTATTCTTTTCATTAAGCACAATATCGTCCGGGATATAATAACTTCTGTATTCGTTGTAATAAGTGAAAGTTTCGATACTATCCTTTGAAGAATAGAAAACGCCAAGGCCTCCAATAAGCTGACCATTGATGTACACCTGATCGATATCGTCGATTTTGCCCAGCACCACTACAAGCTTTTTTCCACGAAGGTCTTCTCGCACGTCAAATTTCCGGCGGTACCAGGAAAACCCATCATAGCCAGCGTAGCCCTGTTCTTCATAGTAGCCAGGTACATTAATCGATTTCCAGGCACTATCGGTATAATTGACTTCTTTCCAGGCTAAAGAGTCTCCTGTACGAAACTTCCATAATCCGGATAGTTCCATATCGATAGGCACCAGGGCTTTTGTATATATTCCTATATTATTATTTACAATCCCACCCGATTCCTGATGATCATATACCCTCACTGCAACAACATTAGTACCGCCAAACTTAAGCAGATTCTTTGGAATGAAATATCTACGATCCTGATCGTACGCACTGCTGAAGTGCGGGGGGAAAGATCCTTTACTACCAATAAGTACGCCATTAAGATACACTTCATCTACATCGTCTATACGTCCCAGTTGAAGATATAACCCACTCTGCTTGTACTTATTGGCTATATGAAAGCTTGTACGATACCATGCATAACCGTTATAACCTTCGTACCCCTTGCTTTCCCAAAACGATGGAACTTCTATCTTGTCCCACTTGGAATCGTCATAATCGGGCTTGGCCCATTCTTTATTATCGCCAATCGAAAATCGCCATTTCCCTTTGAGATCTTTGATTCTCCCCTCTTCGTAGTCGCATGATGAAAACAGCAAAGGGATTAGTACATAAATGAAAATTAGGTTAGTGCGGTGCATAGCTGTAAATATTAGGATTTATCGGTCTTCGGAAAGAATAACCACTTCTTTTTTAGGGAGGAAGGGGGCTGTAAAATTTTCGACGATTGCCATTCTTTCGATTTTATCTTGTAAATATAATCATCTGAAATCAAAATTGGAATGGATCCGAAAATGATTACCTCTATTTAAATAAAATCTATAGAATTATTCACTATGCAGATTTGCCCTAGTGTTTATAAGAAAGGAACAGACACTGACAGGTTCTTCAAACGCTGCCAGTGTCTTATGTAAAATTTTTAATATGCCCGGCGGTCTTTCCCTTCCACGTAGTTAATAAACGAGTTGTTTGCAACACGGTTTCCCCCAGGTGTTGGATAATCGCCGGTAAAGTACCAGTCGCCCATATCGCCGGGACAAGCCTCATGAAGATTTTCTACGGTTTGGTATACAATTTCAATCTGAGCCTTTGTTTCAGGAGTACGAAGCATTCCTCCGATTTTGGCAGATATTTGTTCGGGCGTAAACGGCTTATATATACGTTTCACGAAGTTTTCGGTATTGCTGCCGCCCGCAACCTGCTGTTCCTTGCATTTCTTGTACACTTCATTAATTACATGCGACTTGCCGGTTTCCTTCAGCAAAGCAATGGCCGCCTGAAAAGCAATAAAATCACCAAGTTTAGCCATATCGATTCCATAGCAATCGGGGTAGCGTATTTGTGGAGAAGAAGATACAATAACAATCTTCTTAGGATCCAAGCGGTCTAATATCTTAATAATACTCCGTTTCAGTGTGGTTCCACGTACTATAGAGTCGTCGATTACCACAAGGTTATCTTCGAATGGAGTAAGCGTACCGTAGGTAATATCGTATACGTGGCCTACCAAGTTATTGCGTCCCTTGTCCTGTGTAATAAATGTGCGTAACTTGGCGTCTTTTATAGCAACCTTCTCAACCCTGAAGTTCTCGGACATGATTTTATCGAGCAGTTCGGGGGTTAAATTAGGGCCAGCTTCGAGAATTAAGCGTTTCTTCTTTTGGTTAAGAAAATCCTCCACCCCTTTCAACATTCCGTAGTATGCAGATTCTGCGGTATTGGGAATAAACGAGAATACGGTGTGATCGAGATCCTCATCAACTGTTTTAAGAATTTGAGGAATAAGTAACTCGCCCAGTCTTTTGCGTTCGCGGTAAATATCCCTGTCGCTACCCCTCGAAAAATAAATACGTTCGAAGGAGCATGACTTACGGACCTGCGATTCCCGAACCTGTTCTTCGGACACTTTCCCATTTTTCTTAATAATAACAGCATGTCCGGGAGGAACTTCCTTAATCTGATCCGCTTTCAGGTTAAAAGCCGTTTGAATAACAGGACGTTCGGAAGCCACTACAGCAACCTCGTCGTCGTGGTAATAAAATGCAGGGCGTATACCCCATGGATCGCGCGATACAAAAGCATCTCCATGACCCATAATACCTGCAATAGCATAACCACCATCCCATTTTTTGCTCGACTCTTTAAGAATGGACTGAACATTCATGTGTTCCGAAATCAAATGAGTGATTTCTATATTTTCGTTGCCTTTTGCTTTAAAGTGATCGAACAGACGTTGAACTTCCCGATCAAGGAAATGACCTACATTTTCGAGCACAGTAACTGTGTCGGAAAAGTCTTTGGGGTTCTGACCCAGATTTACCAGTATATTGAAGAGTTCCTCAACATTGGTAAGATTGAAATTCCCAGCCAACACAAGGTTTCGCGTTTTCCAGTTATTCAACCGCATTACCGGGTGCACGTTGTTAATACTATTATTTCCGAAAGTACCGTAACGCAAGTGACCAAGATAAATTTCCCCAGCAAACTCAATAAAATTCTTAGCTGCATGAGAGTCGTCTGCTATAGAAGCGTTTTCTCTTATCTTTTCGTCAATATCCTTATATATATTCCTGAAAACATGATCAATTGAATTCTCCTCGATGGAACGATGGCGGTGAATATATTCGTTACCTGGTTCCACATCGAATTTAATACATACTGCGCCTGCGCCGTCCTGTCCGCGATTACGCTGTTTTTCCATCAAAAGATATAGCTTCTGCAAGCCATACATCCACGTCCCATACTTTAACTGGTAATACTCAAGAGGTTTTAACAACCTTACCAAAGCAATCCCGCAATCATGTTGCAGTGCATCCGTCATGTGTAATATATTATTTTAAAGTTCCCTGAAATTTATTTGTTGCTCAACTATAAAAGCGTTGGGGAAAAGCGATTCCATTTGTTTCTTTAATCTGAAAGCATCGGTACGACTTCTGAAATTACCAACATACACTACCCAATCGGGAGCAATAAAGGTAACCAGGGCTTCCTCATCCGGATAATTTTGCAAAAACTTGCTTTTTGCTTTAAAAGCATTATCCTTTGCTACTAGCTGTGTACTTTGCGAAAAAATTCTAAGCCTGTAACCTGTTATTGTTGATTTCCGCGAATTATTCTCAATATGCCGCGACATTAAATCTTCGATTTGCTTATCCCCGATAATCTGGATCTTATTCCCGTCGGGTTGTGGCGCTGTAAGTTCCCTAATTATTGCCGGTCTTTTTTGCGATTGAGCTGAGGCACAAAAACAAGCAACTTGAAAAAAAACAAACACCCCCAAATATTTTAAAACTAAAATTTTCATTGACTTTGCAATTTCAAATTCGCGTCAAAATTAACTAAAAAATTAAAAGTATACAGCCAAATTAAACGATTAACCTATAATTATCTAAACACTTGGTAATCTGAAAAATTGATTGTTTTTGCAACAAAGGGAGCGGTCACTTTCACCTTTCCCGAAATTTTGAAATCCTTTTTATCTCGGTCTATGAGCCGATACAGCGACATCATATTCATGGATGAGCCTGTAAGTTCAAACTTGACGCGTGTAGTATAGGTTTCTGTCGAATGGCCTTTCAGTACAATGTCCTCAAGTTGGGTAATCCGTCCAATATTGGTTTGACCAACATTCAGGAGCAAATCGGACGATTTCACTTTTAGGCGAGGATTGGGATTTTGTATAGTTGCCGCAATCTGCAACGTTACGGTATTATTCGAAATGCTTTTCACACTTACATTACTAATACTCTTCAACTCCACGGGAGACACATTGCAAGATACTGCCAACACTAACAATGGTAACAAAAAAAGAATGACAAAAAACCTATTTTTACAACGCATGATGGTTTATATTTATAATTTGAATTTCAATTCACAATAATAGTAAATAATGACCTAACAAAAACCTTACCATACAAACAGCATGAATCCTAAGTTCAGGATACAAAAAATATTCTTCGGATAATAAAGCAGCACCAGCCTTTGACACAAATAATAAAAATTAAAACCAAACAGATGACAACGAAGTCCTTACTCTTTTGTTTATCGTTCATATCTTTAACGACCATTTTTTCCTGTAAAAACGATAAGTCTATGAAAATTGGCAACATCAATGAAGCCACCATCAAAGCTGTAGCGCAAAAAATAGAAGCGAAATATCCTAATGCCCGCGATATTACAACCAACCTAACACAAGTGGCTCGATTCTGGACCGCGGCAGATGGCACCGAAGAAGATTTTTCAGTGTTCTGCACCGAAAATTACCTGGCCTCCGACGCCGAACGAACACAGGCAATGGAAAGGATTGCAAAGAACTTCGAAACCATCTATGGCTACTTCAATCGGGTCACAATAGGTTTAAAAGAACCGCTCCATCTCGATATGGGTCCTATAACATCCATCGACAATCTGTTTGGCGGATACGATGTATCAAGCCATATTTCTGAAGATTTCTTCAACAACCGTATTGCATTCTATATACTTTTAAATTATAAGTTTTACACATTAGCGCAAAAAACAGCCCTGGGAGATAACTGGAGTCGTAGCCAATGGGCCGAAGCCCGTTTAGCGGAATTCTTCAATGCCAGAGTGCCGTCGCAACTAACTCTAAAATATGCCGAAGTAAATACAAAAGCCGATTCGTATATTTCGGAATACAATATTTTCATGGACCATTTGGTGAATGACAAAGGCGAAACCCTGTTTCCTAAAGACCTAAAACTCATAACCCACTGGGGACTGCGCGAT
Source organism: Bacteroidales bacterium (assembly GCA_036261135.1). GTDB lineage: Bacteria > Bacteroidota > Bacteroidia > Bacteroidales > JAAUTT01 > JAAUTT01. The sequence continues at coordinate 8,042 of DATALJ010000267.1, read as the reverse complement.
GAACTCAAAGCAAATTACAATAAAGACCTTGGTTTAGAAAAACAGGAACAGATTTTTGCAGTAATGAACCACATTATTAAACAGGACATTCCTGCAGATATTATCAATTCTGGCAAATACAACTGGAATCCTGTTAGCAATAAGGTTTATGAGACAGGGAAAGAAGTCTCGTTATCTAATGAGCCTAATACCAGGTACCAGCATCTATTGGATAACTTCAAGGCTCTAAAAGCAATGGATCCCTACAATCCTTTTTTCTCAACCTATATCCAGCGCAAGTTCGACAGCGAGATGGAAATTCCTTTAACAGATGTAGAAAAGCTGTTTGATGACCTGTTAAGTTCTCCGGAAGTTAAAAAAGTAGCCACACTGATCGAAAAAAGGATAGGCCGCGAACTGAGACCATTCGACATATGGTACGATGGATTTAAAGAAAGAAACAGCGTAAACACAGAAGAACTGGACCAAATAATTCAGCAGAAATACCCCACCAGCAAGGAATTTGAAGCTGATTTGCCCAATATTTTAACCAAGCTGGGATTTACAAAAGAGAAAGCCACTTATATTGCCTCAAAAATCCAAGTAGACCCATCTCGTGGGGCAGGTCATGCCTGGGGTGCAACAATGAAAGGCGACAAAGCGCGGCTCCGCACGCGGGTTAGTGCAAAAGGAATGGACTACAAAGGCTTCAATATTGCCATGCACGAACTTGGCCATTGTGTAGAACAAACACTCACGTTGTACGACATCGATTACTATCTGCTCAATGGAGTACCCAATACAGCCTTCACTGAGGCCCTCGCATTTATATTCCAAAAGCGCGATCTCGAAGTGTTGGGCATTAAAAACACCAATAAGCTTAAAAATGACATGATGGCACTTGACATCTTCTGGTCCAACTACGAAATTATGGGCGTATCACTGGTTGATATTGGCGTTTGGAAATGGTTGTATGCTCATCCCGAAGCCACAGCAAGCGAATTAAAAGAGGCCGTAATTACAATTGCTAAAGAGGTCTGGAATAAATACTATGCACCGGTGTTCGGCGAAAAAGATCAGCCTATCCTGGCCATTTACTCACATATGATTGACTATCCGCTGTATCTCCCGGCCTATCCTATTGGACATTTAATCGATTTCCAGATTGAAAAACAAATCGAAGGAAAAAACTTTGGAGACGAAGTGATGCGAATTTACAGTAATGGACGGATCATACCCCAGAAGTGGATGAAAGAAGCCGTGGGAGAAGAACTCTCGGTTAAGCCCCTATTAGAATCGGTTGACAATGCACTGAATAAGGTAAGTGAATAAAATCAGCGCTTACACAAATGCAAAAGGCCGGAAGTAAGCATTTCCGGCCTTTTGTTTATGTTGACAATCAAATTGTCATTTGAATCCTGATTATTTAAAATCGTACCTGAAGCTAAGGCCAATACCATCGCCCCACCAGTGGTTATCACCAATAAGATTCAAGGCAGGCTTCCAGTCTAGACCAATTGAGAAAGGAGCTTCATCAAAAGAATATTCCAAACCAATTGTGAAATCGACCCCTACAACAGTATGACCAGCATTGTCGGCGCGATAATAATAATAATTACTACCATCCCAAAAACCAATGTGCGCACCACAACCGATGTACCAATCAAGATTTTTAACTTCCTTAATGGGCTTCTGCCATTCATAAAGACCGGTTATAACAAATCCGTTCCAGCGGAAAGAAAGTAATCCTTCAAGTGCATTATTGGGTTTTATAAAATGCTTGGCTGTAATCCCGCTAAATGTGCCAAGCCGAATCCCTAAGCCTGTTTTGTACTGCTGTCCAAAACTTTTTACACCAAAAAAACTAAAAATCAATAAAGTAATTACAATTGTCTTCTTCATAGCCTAAAAATTTAAAGCAACAAATCTAAAGTTTATTTTTATATGTTTAATAAACGACACTAATCTTTAAAAATTACAGTGAAAAAAGGTGAAGTAATCCCCACTTTTAATGAGTTCTAAATCCCTAACATCACAATTATATAAATACACCCAGCATTTTCGCTTAATTCCGTCGAAACCATTAATTGTATGTACCTGCCGAATATATTCTCCTTTGTCGGGATTCTCAGGGTTTACTTCCTCATACCTGTCCAAATGACTCAACACTGCGCTGGCATCATTCATTTTAACAATCAAACCATAAACCTTTGTAACACTTTGGTGCAAATAAACTGCACCAGGATAATCGGCAACCTTATACAACAATCCGGACATGTACCCTTCGGAAAGGGGCTCCGACTTTTCTTTAAGCCAATTACTCTCAGGATTATTAAAAGCCGGCAACAATGTTCCATAGATAAAAAGCAAATCAACTTCTAACATCAAAACTAACAATCGTTTTAAAAATATACTACATTTGCGGTATTTCAATACCTAAATAACAAAATGTCTAAAATCTTCAATTTATCCGATGCATCTTCCATAGCAATACACGCAATGGTTCTTGTAGCTAAGAATGGCGAATCGATAAATGTACTAAAAATAGCCGAAGCAACCAATACATCGCGGCATCATGTTGCAAAGGTAATGCAACGTCTTGCAAAAGATGGCTTTGTTACTTCCCAGCGGGGTCCATCCGGAGGATTTTCTCTCAAGAAAAAGCCCGATGAAATAACCTTTCTGAACATATACGAGTCTATCGAAGGCAAAATCGAAATAGCCAGATGCATGTTTGATACACCGATTTGTCCTTTGGGCAAATGTATAATGAATAATATCACAAACAAAATGTCGGTTGAATTCATTGACTATTTAAAAAGCCAAACGCTGAGTCAATTCATTTAAAACTGCACCTACCTACACTTTATTACAGCGAACACCCAATGAACAAATATTTTAATTAAATCTAAGCAATAGAATAAAAATATTTCTACATTTGGGTATTCAAATACTTAAATATCTATTTTAAATATAATACTTATAAACAACAACATACATGAAGAGAGAGATTGTTCAGATTGACGAAGACAAATGCAATGGTTGCGGAAATTGTATTCCAAACTGTCACGAAGGAGCGTTACAAATTATTGATGGGAAGGCCGTTTTGGTTAGCGAATTGATGTGCGATGGCCTTGGTGCCTGCCTGGGACATTGCCCCGAAGGCGCTTTAACAATTGAAGAGAGAGAAGCAGAGGCTTACAACGAAGTTGAAGTGATCAAAGAAATGATGAACAAAGGCAAAAATGTAATTACGGCGCATCTGAAACATCTGAAAGAACATGGCGAAACAATCTACCTGAAACAAGGCGTAGAATATCTTGTACAACACAAATCGGCTCTTAACTTTGATTTAATGGAGGTTGTCGACGAAGTGCACCATACCATGCCCAAAGGAAACCAGCCCAGGCCCAATCCACAGGTAATGGCAGTGCATTCGATGCACCATCAGGGAGGAGGTTGCCCTGGATCTCAGGCTCGCTCATTCGCTCCAGTTCAGCAAGCTGCCCGCGGTGCTGACATTACACCTTCGGCTCTTACTCAGTGGCCGGTACAAATGCACCTCATCAATCCTATGGCGGCCTATTTTCAAGGTGCCGATCTGCTTATAGCTGCCGATTGCGTTGCTTTCTCGCTCGGCAACTTTCATTCCTCATTTCTACAAGGGAAAAAGCTGGCAATAGCTTGCCCTAAGCTCGATTCGAATAAGGAAATTTATCAGCAGAAAATTACTACGCTAATTGATAACGCTCGCGTGAACACCATAACCGTAATGATTATGGAAGTCCCCTGCTGTGGTGGACTATTACAATTAGCCATAAACGCAGCACAACAGGCGAACCGAAAAGTTCCTATAAAAGCAATCACCGTTGGAATACAAGGCGATATATTGGCTGAAGATTGGGTTTAAAAACACGGACCTTTAAAAGAATGTAAATAAAAAAATGAATCTTATGGATACACGAATCAACACGGGAGAAACCTTTAATGTAGCCGAATCGGTAGAATATGCAGCGCAAACTGTTGTAAGCCGGACTGTACTTAAAAAAGATACGGGAAACGTTACGTTATTTGCATTCGACAAAGGCGAAGGATTATCGGAACACACAGCCCCGTTCGATGCCATGGTACATATTCTGGATGGACAGGCTGAAATAAGGATTGGAGGAACACCACATGTACTAAAAGCAGGTGAAGCTATCATAATGCCAGCTAATATATCCCACGCATTAAGAGCTATCGAACGTTTCAAGATGATGCTGATTATGATCAAAGAAAAATAAGGCGTTGCAACACATTTGGCTATTTCAATAATTTGATGTAACTTAATTGCGGCAGCTTTTTTTTACACTACTATGATAAAACTACTGCAAAGGCTCGTTCCTCCTGACCAATGGAAATTACCAGTACTATTGCTGGCGGGGATTTTAGTTGGTATTTTTTCATATGCCTTTTATGTGTCGAGGGCTGCATCATACCTTTCGGACAACCCGCAAACGTGCGTAAACTGCCACGTAATGGCCCCGCAATTCGCCACCTGGAATCACAGCGCCCACCGGAATGTTGCCAGTTGTAATGACTGTCATGTACCGCACAACAATGTTTTCAACCATTACTTCTTTAAAGCAAAGGACGGATTGCGCCATGCAACTATTTTTACTTTACGGAACGAGCCGCAGGTTATTCATATTAAAGAGGCTGGCATTGAAGTGGTCCAAAACAATTGTATTCGTTGCCATGGCGAATTGTTCAACCCGCAAAAGCAGCTCACAGGGAAATTTGAGCACCCTCAGGATCGCCTATGCTGGGAATGCCATCGCGAAACACCACATGGACGCGTAAACAGCCTTTCGAGTGCACCCGCTGCACGTGTTCCTCTCCCCCAAAGCCCTGTTCCTGACTGGATAAAAAGTTATTCAAAGAGTAAGAAATAAGCTAATAACAACATACTGCTAAAACGTTAAAATCTTTCACCATGAATATTACAGAGAAAATTAAATCAAAACCCTGGATTGGCTGGGTTCTGTTCGGTGCAACAGCCGTTGTTGTTTTCTTTTTGGGACTGCTGGCTTCGTCAATTATAGAACGGCGTGCTGAAGCCGTTTTTGTGACGGCTCCTAAAGTAAAACTAGCAGAATATGAACCCAGAAACGCGGTATGGGGCAAAAACTACCCGCGGCAATACCAAAGCTACCTTCGTACCGCCGATACAACATTCAGAAGTAAATATAACGGCAATGCAACCATTGACATGCTTGCCGAAAACCCTAAAATGGTAATACTTTGGGCAGGATATGCATTTTCGAAAGATTACACCCAGGCTCGCGGCCATTATTATGCTATTAAAGATATTGAACATACCCTGCGCACCGGAGCTCCAAAGGATGCACATGATGGTCCCCAGCCAAACACATGCTGGACCTGCAAAAGCCCAGATGTTCCACGTGTGATGCGTAAAATAGGCGTTGAAGCGTTCTATAAAGGTAAGTGGGCTGAACGAGGCCCCGAAATGGCTAATTTTATTGGCTGTGCCGATTGCCACGATCCCGAAACCATGAACCTCCGCATCTCCCGTCCAGCTTTAGTGGAAGCATTTGCTCGAAGAGGAAAAGACATTACCCAGGCCTCGCAACAGGAAATGCGTTCACTGGTTTGCGCACAATGCCATGTAGAGTATTACTTCAAAGGTGAAGACAAATACCTGACTTTCCCTTGGGATAACGGATTTTCGGCCGACGAAATCGAAAAATACTACGATGAAACTGGCTTTACCGACTGGACCCACCAGCTCAGCAAAGCTCCCATGCTTAAAGCACAGCATCCGGATTACGAAGTCTACATGACAGGCATACATGCGCAACGAGGTGTAGCATGTGCCGATTGCCACATGCCCTACATGAATGAGGGAGGACAGAAGTTCACTGACCACCGCATTCAGAGCCCGCTCAACAATATAACCAATTCGTGCCAGGTGTGCCATCGCCAGAGCGAAGCAGAATTAACACGCAATGTAACAGACCGTCAGGATAAAGTATTTGAAATCCGCACAAAACTCGAAGAAGTATTGGTTCGCGCACATTACGAAGCCAAAACAGCTTGGGACAAAGGCGCTACAGAACAGGAAATGAAGCCCATTCTTCAATTGATAAGGCAGGCACAGTGGCGCTGGGATTACGCAGCAGCAGGCCACGGCAACTCATTCCACTCTCCTACCGAATTATCGCGCGTAATCGCTATGGGAATAGACAAAGCCCAGGAAGCTCGTCTCAATTTAGCCAAAGTACTTGTAAAACATGGCTTCGAAGGAGAAGTTCCTTATCCTGACATTTCTACCAAAGAAAAAGCGCAGCACCTCATTGGTCTTGATATGAAAAAACTAAATCAAGACAAACAATGGTTTATTAAAACCGTGCTGCCACAATGGAGTAAAGAAGCGGCAGAGCGCGAGACAAAATACGCTAATTAACAGGCAATTAGGCTGTGTAAAAATCCACCCCTGGAAGAGGTTGGAGGTGTTTTAATTCGCATCCTTTAAACAATCAACATCGCTACCCAACTCAGGAGGCGACTTGAGGCACTTCGGAACCTTTTGAACAACCCTATTCGCTGAAAGCAATCCATCAATTACAGAGCTCAATAAGTTCATGCTTCACCAGAATGAATATAACCCCGCGCCTGGGTAAGCTCAGAGATATATCTTAAACAAGTTATAGAACCTGAACCAGAGGGGTGTTCAAAATACAAAACATACCTTTATCGGCTCTATTACTTACATATTGTTTTTTCTATACTTAAAAAAGTTACGATAATTTAATAGGCAATTATTTTAGCTTTATCAATACTATAATTATATTTGTATGTTTAGAAAAATCTTAAAATTTAAATAGACCATGTCACTGAAAAACTTTATGAAAATTAACCTGGCTTTAGTTATAGCTTTTGCTTCAATCCTGACATCATGCAAAAGCGGAAGCCAATCTGGCAACCAGGATCAGAATGCTGACACCCTGAACAAGGATCAAATAGCACAAGATGTGAAAGACGTTGTTTATCCTTTACCTACACCATTCGAAATGACCAAGATGTTGAATGATATAGGTGCCAAATTTGTAGGCAATGCTCTTAACCCAGCTAACAAGGTAGAAAAATATTTTACCGAAAAGAGCAAAGCTGTAAACCTTGGCGTTTATGGAGCCGATCTCGCTTACTGTGCAACTTACGAAAAGACACAGGAAATGCAGAGCTACATGGAATCGCTCAAAACTCTTGTTGACCAGCTTGGCGTAAATGTGGACTACAGCAAATTGCTTTCTGAAGAGTTCAAAACAAAGGTTAATAATAAGGATACCCTTACCGAAATTATTACCAACACCTTTTATGATACTTATAAATTCCTGAACGAAAAGAGCAATCCGGATCTCGCTATTATGATGACCTCAGGTATGTGGGTTGAATTAATGTACATTGCAACACACATTTCTGCTGATACTTACAACAACCCTGAAATTGTTAAAATTATCAGCCAGCAGAAAGATTCGTATGCTAAACTAATGGAAATTTTAGCACAACGCAATACAAACGCTGACATCAAAGACCTTGAACAAAAACTGAATGCTTTAAAGCCTGCATTTGAAAAGGTAGAACAAGGCCTCACAAAACAAGACTATAACGTAATACTTAAGACGATCGAAAGCGTAAGAAACGCATTTGTTTCATAAACTTACTTTCATAACATAACACATTACAACGGCAGCCCTTACCCACAATGTAAGGGCTGTTTTCTCAAGTTCCGGTATGAACGAATCCATTCTCAAAGTTTTAATACGCCTTTTCGCCATTGTTGCCGATGCAAATAAAAACGGCGATACCAGCAATGAGCGCGATATTGTAATGGATTATCTCGACAGGCAATACAGCCACGAGCTTGTTCAGACATATCTGGATTACTTCGACGAACAGGTAAAGCTCTATCACCCGGAGCATATGTTCGAAAGCCATGACGAAACCCAGAAACAATTCTCCATTAATGAATCGAAAATTGCTGAGCTCTGCAACCAGATCAA
>DATALJ010000266.1:0-2464 GCA_036261135.1 Bacteroidales bacterium | reverse complement strand
GAGACTACCAATCCGAGCATCGAGAAGGTAAATAAAGCGAGATACTAGTAATAAGTGCTAAACCGTTCCTCTCCGTGCATATATTTGAAGCTGTAAAGATGTACCATGAACGATACCACAGTAATTACAACCAACATCATTACAGAAATAGGATCTAAAACAATACCAAGGTGAATTGAAAGGTTTTCGTTGAACTGTAACCAGGCAATATCAAGCGATGTGTGGTGTACATAATGTCCTGCTTCGGCGCCAAACTGAAAGAAATACCCATAGGCAGTAACAAGTGCGAGCGCCATGGATACGAATAACACCGAGGTTCCGATGATCCCGGCTAAACAGGGGGTCATTCTTTTACCAAAAAAGCTTAACCCGGCAAAACTAACCAGAGGTAAAATAAGGATGAGTAATGCTGCAATATCGTAGGGACTCATATCAGATTAAAATTTCATTGTGTTAGTATCTTCTATATCGATTGTGTTAAACTTACGATACAGATTAATAATAATGGCTATTGCTATCGACACTTCGGCGGCAGCAATAGTGATGATAAAGAGGGTAAAGAATATCCCCTCGAGCTGCTGAGGGAAAAGATATTTATTGAAAGCTACAAAGTTAATATTGACGCTGTTTAAGATCAGCTCTATCGACATCAGCATAGTAATCATATTACGACGCGAAAAGAAACCATACACTCCCAGAAAAAACAAACAGGAGCTCAATATTAACACATGCGATAATGGTACTTGTTCCATAATTTTATGTTTTCAGGAATTATCCCTGGTTTTTCTTTGTTTTAATTGCAATCACAATGCTTCCGATCATCGCAGCGAGCAACAGAACGCTCACGATTTCGAAAGGGAATACATATCCATATTCTCTATAGTCGATCAACTGGCGGCCTATATTTTTCATTGTAGGTTCGAGTGCGGGAGCAGTCGATGCGGTATAATTGAAGTAATAAAGTACGTGAGTCGATAAAAGCAGTCCGGCACCAGCGACTAGAATTGCCCAAATAAGATGCTTAGGCAACCGCGATGGTAATTTTTGTCCCGACTGATGGGTAAGGAATATGGAGAAAATAATCAGTACAACAATCCCGCCCACATAGATTACGATTTGTAATGCGGCAACAAATTGCATGTCCATAATTAAATAGATTGCAGCTATACCTATAAGAGACAGAAGAAGGAAAACAGCTGCTCTGAATATCTTCCTTGAGAAGACTGTTAAAATACCAAAGGTTAGAACTAAGGCACCTAAAATATAAAAAACAACAGCTGATGCGCTCATGATTCTTTTTCTTTAAGTTTTGAACCGGGTTTATTGAGAACTTTGATCAAGTCGTTACGATTGTACACACTTAGCTCAAAGGAGTTTTTCATCGTGATGGCATCCTGGGGACAGGCCTCGATACATTGTGCACAGAATGTACACATGCCGAGATTGTAAACCCACTTGTCGATTACCTTCTTTTTCTTTCCGTCTTCCGTTTCTATGGTTGCCGAAATGATCTTGATGGATCCGTTCGGGCAGGCCATTTCACAAAGAGTACAAGCAGTACACTTGTGATTGTTGTTTTCGTCGTGAGGCATTACAACCTCTCCGGCAAAACGTTCCGGGATATTGATACTTGTTGTACGGTTCTCCGGGTATTGCTCCACGATATGTTTCCACGGACGTACAAAATATTTCAGCGTGAGCATCAAACCCTTCGAAAGGGAATAAAAGCCCCCGACAACTTCTTTTATATATTGAATTAATGATCTCATTCGTTCAATTATTTAATCAATTAAAAGTGCCAGCCCATCACGGCGAGGAAAGCAACGATTACCACATTGATAATGCTTAATGGTAACAGATATTTCCATTCGAGTTTCAGAAGCTGATCGATACGCAAACGTGGGAATGTCCAGCGGAACCACATCATCAGGAAGATAATAAAGAATACTTTTCCGAAAAACCAGATCCAGCCTGGAATGTAGTTCATGATGCCGTTGAAAGCATCGAAACCGAAAATATGAAAAGGAAGCCATCCTCCAAGGAAAACTGTTGAGGCAACCATCGCGATCACCACCATATTGATGTATTCGGTAAGATAAAACATCCCGAACTGCATCCCCGAGAACTCGGTGTGATATCCTGCGGTTAGTTCCGATTCGGCTTCAGCAAGGTCGAAAGGTGCGCGGTTGGTTTCGGCAGTGCCGGCAATTACATAAACAACAAAAGCAAACATCACCGGCAAGTGTCCTTTGAAGATCCACCATCCATCGGCTTGCGATGCAATGATATCCTGAACCGACAAACTTCCGCATAGCGTAATAACCGCAACAAGCGATAACCCTGCCGACAATTCATAACTTACAATCTGCGCTCCGCTTCGCATGGCTCCCAGAAGAGAGTATTTATTGTTACTCGACCAACCGGCCATCAGGATTCCTATCACGCCGATCGACGAAACAGCAGT
>DATALJ010000263.1:0-1506 GCA_036261135.1 Bacteroidales bacterium | reverse complement strand
AGGGGAGATAACGGGGAGTTTGCTCATTTCCGTCTTCATCTACGGGAGTAAAACGGAGGGTGTTGTCTTTCCGCTCGAGCTTACCGGGATTGAATAAGTAAAAAGTCTTCTTCATCTCATTACAATTAATTATCCTCGCCGCTCCAGCAAAAATCGAAATAGCTACACTGTTTGCAGCGCTTTTGTTCTTTTCGGTCGGGGCATGTCTCTGAGGCTATAATACTGTCGATATCTTTTTCATACTCTTTTATCTTTTCGCGATCTGCATCGGACAAGTGCACCTCCCGTGTTTCACGAAGCTTTGGGTACTCGAGTAATCCGGTTACAGCATCTACCCCGTTGCGTTCCAGGACATAGAGGTAATATTTCACCTGCCACTCGTGGGCATCCTCGTGACTGTCGCTCTTTTTTATTTCGTGTACAACTTTATTGCGAGCATCGTAGAAGTCGATCTTAATTCCTTCGAGTTCAATTTCCGTGTATTTTTCAGAACGTTGAGGGTAGGACGTCTCGTGGATGAGCTTCCCTTCGTAGACCAAATCGGATGTATGCTCCATATTGATGCCATTTGCGAAGAGCCAGAGCTTGCGATGGCAAAGCATGTAATAGTTAAAATGAGTACCGGTAGGCATAGTTTTTGGGTTTTTAGAAGCCTTGCTTCTGCGAGAAGCAAGGCTTCTATGGTTTTCGGTTATTCAATAATCAGGTCTCGTATTTCTTCCAGGTTGATATTATTTGAGTGATATTCCAGGTAGTTTGCCGAATCGCCGAACCAACTAAGAACAGCCTCTTTCTCAAGCCTGGTAGGTTTCCGGACCAGCATCCGTTTATAGCTGTTCCATGGATATTGCCTGAAGTCTTCGCAAATACCATGTATCTGCGCGTTTGCATGAATATAGAACACCAGGTTAGCGAGATAGCGAACACTGTCAACCTCCTTTCGTTTAAAGGGGTTTTCGATAAGGCTGCCGTGCCGTTTCTCCTGTTTGTTCACAGCCTTGGAATAGCTGGTGAACATGCGGTGGAAGGCGGCCGATACCGGGTCTTTTAGAAGTTTTGCATCTGGCAGATGCAAAGCTTCTTTTGGGGGTAAGGGCTTTTCTTTCACCCTTATCAGCAGGTGAAAATGGTTGGGCAGCAGGCTAAAGGCGTACACTTCAATTAGCTCCGACAAGTGCTCGTCTAGCCGGCGTAGAAAGAAGCGGTAGTTTTCCTGCGTATAAAATACCTGGTCCCCATTATTGCCACGATTGAAGATGTGGTAATATTTACCGGCTTCGAGGGGAAGCTGAAGGGGTTTCATTGAATTTGAAGATTTTTAATCCTTAATTCAATTGTTTTTCGTAATCGAATGCCTGCATTAAATCGATAAGTTTCTGTTCTGCTTTTTCGAGGGCGTCGGCACTTCCCTCTGAACCAACGACATAACTAGATGCGATTGGAGTGATAAATAATTCAGCTTTAACAGTTTCGTCAATTCTCGGAATAGCCTGCAAGCGTTCGGTA
>DATALJ010000253.1:0-8056 GCA_036261135.1 Bacteroidales bacterium | reverse complement strand
GAAGCTTATAGTAGATGGTTGAATCACCGAGCGATTCGTCAGTTACAGTAAGGATACTTGAAGTATAACCCTTATATTCATTCACAATATGAAATCCGGTATTAGGCTTGTTTGACCTTAGTAACCGAAAATTATAATGTTGTGAGGTAGGATCAATAAAATATGTAATCTGAGCCAACGAATTCTGCACGACCTCTACATTCCGGACATTAATAAAACCCGGAGGACTCATGGCTTTGGTGTATATGCTTACAAAATTTGAATTTGATGTGTAGGTGCCATTTTTATGATTGGCCCTTACATGGTACTTATATACCCTGTTGGCATTTACATTGGAGAATGTAAATGTAGAGTCGGATGCAGCTATAGAGGCTACCTGCAAGCCTGTATTATCATCAATAATGGTATAGCCCATTAAATCGGTACCCCATCCTATGTAATGCGTCCATGTCATCTTGATTTCAGAAGAGCAGGAATCGTATGCAAGGCCGGCAAACATGGTCCGGTGAATGGGCCTTTTATAAACCGAGCGATCTATAATATTTGTAGGCGTTCCGGTATATGAAAGTATAGCAAATTGAACAGGTACCTGGTTTACATCGTTGAACTGAAATGTATAACTGGTAATATTTCCTACAAAAAAGTTATAATCCAACCCATGCCCGGGTGTTTTACCATATTGGCAAATAATATACCCATCGCCAGGATGAGGAGCCTGTTTCCAGTTAATGGTTACATTTGGGCCTGTAGGATTAATGGTTACATAGTTCACCTGAATTGTATCCTGCGCGCTTGCTGCAATACACAAAAACAGGAATATGGGTAATAATACGTTTCGCAATTTTCAATTCTTTTAATGGATAACATTCAAAATTAATAAATATTCGTTTGGTTAGAAAGGAAGACCTACAACTATCTCATTCATTGTTTTGGAATCGAAATACTTCTGTGCCAGTTCAAGAAGTCTGTCGCTGGTAACACACTGTATTTCCCGTATTGAATTGTCGTAATACGAGTAATCCAGGTCGTATTCAAGAAGTGAGATCAGGCTTTCGGCCTGGGCAAAGGGCCCATCGAACATACGTACCATTTCGCCAAGCATATAATTTTTTACCCGCGTTAATTCCTCCTGAGGTATCTTTTCGTTTCGCAGCTTATCCATTTCTGCATAAATATCATCTAGTGCAGGTTGGGTAACAGCCGATCCTACTTCGGTTACAATAGTGAAGTAACCGCTTCTTACCAATGTTACAAGCATAGAGCTTATTCCATAGGTGTAACCCTTCTCTTCCCTTATCTTTTTCATAAGGCGTGATCCAAAATACCCACCCAGTAGACAATTGAGTATATTCAATCCATGATAATCGGGATTTAGTTTATTCCCAACAATTTTGCCTATACGGATCGCGTTTTGAACAGCATCATTGCGGGCTACAAAAACTTTCCCAAGTGTTTCGGAAACTATTTCGGGTTCTGTTCTGGAGCCAGCCAAGTAATTTCCCCAGGAATCCAGGCCAAAGTGCTGCTCCAACAAGCGAATATCGCTATCATCAACTTTTCCGGAAACAATCATCCTGCAATTTTCGGGACAATAGTGCTGCGCGTAAAAACTGCGCAACACCGAGGTGTCCACTGTAGTAAAATCCGATTCCGTAATCTGGTAGCCATACGGATGCTTATTACCAAACATAGTACGCGCATGAATATGGCGTGCTACCTGGCTTACCTTTCCCTGTTCTATCTGGAAAAGCTGTTTATGCTTCTGAAGGAATATACCTACTTCACTATCGGGGAAAATAGCTGTTTTCAGGATATTCTCCATAATGTCCATTACGTACGGCAAGTGTTTGCGGAGCGTAACAGCCGAAACGTAGGCATTATCCTTATCCACATTATAGCCGACTACAGCCCCGTAAAAATCTATATTTTCGGCGATCTGCTTCGATGTATACCGCCTGGTTCCGTCGACCATGGTATTATTAACGGTGAAAGCCACCAATGGTGAAGGTTGGTACCAATTGCCCGCTGCAAACATCCATTCTATCTTAATTAAATCGCCCTCTCCCGAATTGATAACGTAAAGCTTCATTCCATTCGGCATTTCCGTTTGAATGGGTTTTACGATATTGAAAGACTTGATTTCGTTTATGGGTGGTGCTAATTTTCTATCGATAATCATAATTAGTTTTCGGCTAAGTAATATAGTGTTGAACAGTTATTTTCTGAAAAAATCTTTGTTGCTGTTTGGCGTAATTCTTCGTCTGTAATGGCATTATACCGCTCGGCTTCCGTGTTAATAAGGTCGGCGTCGCCCAACATTTCGTAGTATGACAATGACATCCCTTTATTTAAAATGTTGGTCTGGCTCATCAGCAGGTTCGATTCAAATTTATTTTTAACCTTCTGAATCTCAGTATCGGTGAATAAATGAACCTGAATATCGTTAAGTATTTCTGATACAGCGCGGTCGGCCTTCTCAGGAGACACTCCATCGATGAGCTTTCCTCCTACTACAATCAGCCCGGGATCTACATCGCCTGAAACATATGCATTGATATCTGAGAAAAGCTGGAGTTCTTTTACCATTTTCTGATAGAGACGAGCCGATTTCCCAGATGAAAGCAGGTCTGTAATCATATCACAGACTTGAAATTCGCTTGAATTGCGGCCACCCATATGAAAAACTTTGTAAATGCCATGATAGGGTACTTTTCGCTTTACTTCCATCATTCGAGGTGCCGTTTGAGCGGGTTCCGAAGGAATATGGTTATCGGAAAGCTTCCGGAAAGGTATATCGCCAAACCATTTAGTTACTAAATCGTAGGCCTTTTCGGGAGTTATATTACCCGAAATGGTCATAATAGCATTATTGGGTGCGTAATGAGAATAAAAAAAGTTCTTTACATCGTCCAGCGTAGCTTCGCGTATATGATCGATGCTCTTCCCTATGGTAGGCCATTGGTACGGATGAACCTTATAAGCCAGCGGCCGTAATTGAAGCCATAAATCGCCATAAGGTTGGTTTAAATAACGCTGCCTGAATTCCTCAATTACCACATTACGTTGAACTTCGAGGCTTTGATACGAAAAATCAAGCTCAAGCATGCGATCGGATTCGAGCCAAAGTGCGGTTTCAATATTCTCTGCCGGCACCGTCGAATAGTAATTGGTAATATCGTTGCTCGTAAATGCATTATTTTCGCCGCCTACATGTTGCAGAGGTTCATCGTACGAGGGAATATTAACCGATCCGCCAAACATCAAATGCTCAAACAAATGAGCGAAGCCTGTTCTATCCGGACTTTCATTGCGCGATCCTACCTGGTACAGTATATTCACGGCAATCAATGGTGTTGCCTTATCCTCATTCACTATCAGTTTCAATCCGTTCGGAAGAGTAAACTTCTTAAATTCCAGCATACATAAATTATAAACCACAAAATTATGAATAAATTGAAGGGATTCCTCATAAAATTCGCGATTTGCATTCATTATTGAAAAAAAACTGAAATTCAGGCGATCATGAATGCTTACGATGGAGTTAAGAGGATTTTATGGCAGGTTACTGTTGTGGCGGGGGCAAAACATTACAGAGCGTCAATTTATTTTAATACGTAGTTTTGTTACTGGTATTTCGGAAGGTTTAGTGGCCATTGTCCTGAAAAACACGATTGAGCTTCCAGCGCATGGAACCTTCCTGTAATTGAAGAATCGCGACGGCATGTAGGATTCATTCCTAAAGCAAAGATATTCAAAGCGTACCGAAAAATTTTTGGTCGATTTTTTCTGAAGAATAGCGATGACATACGATTAAATATAATTATCAATATTTTTTCAACATCTGTAGAATTATATTTCTTAAAGGTCTACCTTTGGGCTTTAATTTGATCTTTAGCTAAATATTTATGAACAGGGACTTAAAAATTTTCAGCATCATTGAAAATGAGAAACATAGGCAGATGAGCGGTATAGAGCTTATTGCCTCTGAGAACTTTGTGAGCAACCAGGTGATGGAAGCGATGGGTTCAGTATTAACTAACAAATATGCAGAAGGTTATAGCGGTAACCGCTTCTATGGCGGCTGTCAATATATCGATCAGGTAGAAGACCTTGCTATTGAAAGAGCAAAAGAACTTTTTGGAGCTGAATGGGCCAATGTTCAACCGCATTCAGGAGCACAGGCCAACGCAGCCGTTATGCTTGCTATTCTGAAACCAGGTGACACCTTTATGGGATTTGATCTTTCGCATGGAGGACACTTAACACACGGTTCGCCGGTTAACTATTCCGGTATTCTCTACCGTCCCGTTGCTTATAAAGTGAATGCCGATACCGGTGTGATCGATTACGATGAAATGGAAAAGACCGCACTGGCAGAAAAACCAAAATTGATTGTTGCCGGCGCATCCGCATATTCCCGCGACTGGAACTACAAACGCATGCGCGAAATAGCAGACAAGGTTGGCGCAATCTTAATGGCCGATATCTCGCACCCAGCCGGACTTATCGCAAAAGGATTATTGAATCAGCCATTTCCACACTGTCATATTGTTACTACAACCACACACAAGACTTTACGTGGTCCTCGTGGAGGTATGATACTTGTAGGTAAAGATTTCCCAAATCCATGGGGTATTACAACTCCCAAAGGTGAGATCAAAACCATGACTCAATTACTCGATTCAGCTGTATTTCCCGGTATACAAGGCGGACCACTTGAACACGTAATTGCAGCCAAGGCTGTAGCTTTTAACGAAGACCTCTCCGATGGCTATCTCGAATATGTAAAACAGGTGAAGAAAAACGCCGAAGTAATGGCCAAAACGCTTGTTGAAAAAGGATATAAGGTAATCTCTGGCGGTACGGATAACCACTTAATGCTGGTAGACCTTCGTTCGAAATTCCCCGATTTACATGGTAAAATGGCGCAGAATACCCTTATGAAGGCTGATATTACTATCAACAAGAATATGGTACCTTTCGATAGCCGTTCTCCTTTCTTAACATCAGGTATTCGCTTAGGCACGCCAGCCATTACCACACGCGGTATCAAAGAAACTGAAATCGGTTTAATCGTTGAATTGATTGACGAAGTACTGGCCAACATCGATAACGACCAGGTTATTGATCGTGTTCGTGGCAAAGTAAACGACTTAATGAAGAATTACCCGCTGTTTGCATGGTAATTTAATACATAAAATGAATAAAAAAGAGCCCCGTGTAATGAACTTACTACGGGGCTCTTCTATTTTATCCTGTTTGAGTTTCTACTTGCCGCTCTTCAGCGCTATGCTTTGAATTGAGCCAAACTGGTAAAACGGAATCCTGGTCTGCATCCTTTCGGTTTGATCCACAAACAAAGAAACCTTCAGCATTGCAGGCGTACGGAAATAGAGTACATTCTGACCTTTGTCGGGCGTAATTCCTGGAGCATCCGTTCCATTATCGCGCGAGAACTGCACAGATATTATATTTTCGGAAGACGAGGATTGGGCATCTATTCCCTCTTTAGCAGAGAATGATCCTAATTTTTGCGGAGTCAGGTCATTTGTGGGATATACAACAAACGTATGAGTTAGTTTCTCTTGTTTCTTCTCCCCCAGAAACTGAGAAAGATAGAATTGCTCCAGTTTCATCATTTCGTCTATCATTATCCTCAATGCTGCACCGTCGGGTTGGTGTTCATATTCCCCTCGAACGAGCTTAATATGCCTTTTTCTGGTTTTAATAAGTTCATGTGCTGCTTCCTTGGCCATTTCTTCAAACGTCTTTGCCTGTATTTGTTTCTTAAACACAGGAATGCGGGTTACAGTAGAGTCAGTTACCACGGTTTTATAAAGTGTATCAACCTTCTCTTTCAGAAGATCGTCAATGATATACGGATCAGATATATCGTTACGTTCAGTGTTCGATACAGCCAGGTAGTTCTTCTTCCAATCGCTCGAAAGTTCAAGCAGAATGCCTCTTTGATTCATTGAAAAGAGCGATTGCAGGTTCTCCGGAACTGTTTTAAAAGTTAAACTATAATAATGGTCCGGATCAGGCTCATTTACAGGAACAAGCTTAATATCATCAATAGTCCATCTCTCATCATCTCCGAAGGGTGCATTTTTAATTCCCAGATATTTTTCGGCATACTCGGCGTACATTCCGCGCTTCAATGTTGTTTTGGTAAGTTCAATAGTGACGTTCAGCGCAGTCTGCGGCAAGGCATAAATAACCGATTGATTGGAGGGTTGGGTACCATTAAATTTCGATATCGAAAAGCTTTGTGCGAAAGCTATCGAAGATACTGCAACAAATAAGGCCAATATGACTAGTTTTCTTCTCATTATGTCAGATTTTTTATTTTTTTAAACGCTAAACCAAGGTGATTTATTATATCCGATGCAATCAAAGCTTCTTCCGAAGATTCTGCAAGAGCAATATCTCCTGACAATCCGTGTACATAAACACCAAGGCGGGCTGCATCATAAGGTTCATAACCTTGTGCAAGCAAAGATAAAATAATTCCTGTTAAAACATCACCACTTCCGCCAGTTGCCATACCCGGATTCCCTGTTGAATTAAACCAGCATCGGCCGTCGGGACTGGTTATTGAAGTATAAGCTCCTTTGAGCACAACAACAACCTGGTAAACACGCGAAAACTCAATTTGTTTCAGATGGCGTTCGTAGCCAGAGGATGAAGCCCCAGCCATTCGGTCGAATTCGCGTGGATGCGGCGTTAAAATGGTATTGGCCGGAAGTTTCCTGATCCAATCCGGATAAAGTGCCAGAATATTCAAAGCATCGGCGTCTAAAACCAGAGGAATATGAGCCTCTTTAATCACTTTATACAATGCCTCAGCTGTTTCCTTTGATGTTCCAATTCCAGGGCCAATGCCTATTGCAGAATACTTATCGGTGTTGGGGCATTGCGTTATTAGCCATTCATCTTCATCAACAGAAATCATCGTTTCTGGAACCGATGATTGAACAATACCATACCCAATCTTAGGAACATGAAATGTTAAAAGCCCAACACCTGAACGAAGGCAGGCTCGGGAAGATAATACGCCAGCACCTATTTTTCCATAGCTTCCTGCCAAAAGCAAGGCATGACCATAAGTGCCTTTGTGCGAAAAGCGGGGCCTTGTTTTCAGCATCTGCTGCATTTGTAAGGGAGTAGCAAACGCATAGTTCGAGCTCTGCTTATCAATGCCTTCTGGCGAAAGATGGATATCCAAAACCACCGGAACACCCAGGTATTTATCGTTTTCGGCGAAAAAGAACGACAGTTTGGGCATTTGAAAGGTAAGGGTATAATCGGCCTGAATAATAGCGGTGGTTGGATTAAAAGTATTTTCCTCACCAAATAAACCCGAAGGAATATCAATAGCTACAATGGTCGCCATTGCCTGGTTTATATGATTCACCAGCCTTGCAACAGGACCTTCGAGTTTTCGTGAAAGTCCGGAGCCGAACATGGCATCGATTACCACATCATCTTCAGAAATGACGGGTAATCTGGAATTGTCGATTATTGTAATATCAACATTATCAATTTGAGCAAGCCTGTTGTAATTGGCTAAAGCATCAGACGAAAGCCTTTCAGCTCCGAAAAGCATATAAACCGCAACTTTAAAGCCCTCACGAGCCAGCATACGAGCAATAGCGAGTCCATCGCCCCCATTATTTCCGGGGCCCACAAATACTTTTATTTTGACGGAAGTATCGAAATGCTGCTTAAACCAATCAAAGCAGGCCTGCGATGCTCTTTCCATAAGATCTACAGAGCTTATGGGCTCATGCTGAATCGTATATTGATCGACTTCCCGGATCTGATCGCAAGTTAATATCTTCATCATGTTAATTTTATTGCATAAAAATAAGCAACATTAGGCAAATCATTTGTTGAAAGAGAAACTTTTCGTTTATTTGTTCAAACTAAACACTAATACAACAGCTTATGTTTAAAGGACATCCGAAGGGATTATTTGTTGCGTTCTTTACCAATATGGGAGAGCGCTTTGGTTTTTATACCATGATGGCCATACTTGTGCTTTTTCTCCAGG
>DATALJ010000243.1:0-1752 GCA_036261135.1 Bacteroidales bacterium | reverse complement strand
TTGTTTTATCGCTTTATTGGTGTCCATTACTAAAGCAATGGTTCCATCGCCCAATATGGTGGCTCCCGAAATTATTTCCTGTTTTTTGTAATGTTTACCTAATGGTTTCAGTACTGCTTGGTATTCGCCAATTACCGTATCTACAACAAGTCCTACACGCTTATCTTCGTAACGGATTACAATAATCTGTTCGTGTATAGCTTCCGAGAATTCTGGCAACTCAAATTCGTTTCGTAGATAGAAGAAAGGAATTTGTTCGCCGTCTAGTATTACAGTATTGTTGAAAGTCTTGGCAAGTTTAGCGTGTTCTAGAGCGTATATTTTATCAATTACCGACAGCGGAATCACATAGAATATTTCTTCTATTTTAACCAGTAAACCGTCGATAATAGAAAGAGTTAAAGGCAGTTTTATCGTTAAGGTGGTTCCAACATTGATTTCCGATTCGATCTCAACTTCACCACGGATATCCGCAATCTTGCGTTTTACAACGTCCATACCTACACCACGCCCGGATACATCGGTAATATTCGCTGCTGTAGAGAAGCCTGCAACAAATACCAGGTCAAGTATTTCTTTTCTGCTTAGCGGAGCATCCGCACTAATCAAGCCTTTCTGAATGGCTTTTGAACGGATAAAAGCGGGATCAATCCCTGCACCATCGTCAAAAATCTGAATGATTACATTGGCACCTGAATAAAAGGCTTTTAACAGAATCTTACCCTGTCGAGGCTTGCCTTTGTCGGCTCGTTCGTCGGGCAGCTCAATTCCATGGTCGAGACTGTTGCGAAGAATGTGCATCAACGGGTCGGTAAGGTTTTCTATAATGGTTTTGTCGAGTTCAGTTTCGGTACCTTCGGCTTCGAAAACTACTTCTTTTTTAAGTTCTTTGGATAAGTCTCTTACCAGGCGTTGGAAACGGGTAAGCATGTTTTCGATAGGTATGAGCACTATGCTGAAGGCATTATCTCTGAGCTGGCGCGAAAGTTTCTGAACATTTTCCGAAATGGCAAGCAGTTCGGGCGATCCATCCTGTTCGGCATATAATGCCAAGCGAGCCTGTGTGGTTACCAATTCGCTAACCAGGTTCATTAATTGATCTAGCTTATCCGATGAAACTCGGATGCTGGAAATTGTCGAATCCTTTGATGCTGGACTTACTTTTTCGTCTTTAGCTTTTACCGCTGTGATCGTTTCAGGTTCAACCAGCGAACTCACAAATTCTTTGATCTGCGCCAGCCCCATTTCGCGCTGGAGATTCCTTATTTCTTCTATTTTCTGAGTAAACAGCGGGTTTACAAGAAGGTTATACTCGCTTAACTGGTTTACTTCCAGAACGCATTCATCTTCAACAAAAATGAATACATCGGTTATGGAATTAATATCGGATTCGGTGGCCAGGAAGATTTCCCATGTTGTGTAACATTTGTTTGGGTCGAAGTCTTCAATGGCAGGTATTTTGTGTGTAATAGGAATACAAATACATTGCCCGATGGAGTAAAGTTCATCGATTAAGAAAAGAGGATTGGTCCCATTGTTCATTATATCTTCGTTTGGCTGAAAGAGGATATAATAGGTTTTAGGACTGCCGCTTTCCTGGAAATTTTTTTCTTGTGAAATAGTATAAACTGAACGTGTATTGACCTGAATAAATTCGTCGATTTTTTCGATGAGAGATTCGTGTTGCTCAAGAACTGCCTGGGATAATTGGTCGCCTTCTTTGAGCAACGATTGCAAATGATCAACGGAGGT
>DATALJ010000121.1:0-6039 GCA_036261135.1 Bacteroidales bacterium | reverse complement strand
TAAATAATATCCATCATTCATGATTAAGCCTTTTAAATTGTTTTTTTACGGGCTTTGTATACTGCTTCTAAGCATTGGTATTTATTTATTGGTACCAGGAGGTTCTGTTTCTCTTGGTGGATTTGCTGTTCATATTCCCGATTGTTCTTTTCGCTCTTCAGAAGAAGTTAAATACAAAGATATTTCCAATATTATTTCGCTGGGTAACACTTTGATAAATGATACCACGCTCACTCAAAGCCTTATAGATACCAGTAAGGCAGGAAGGGACTCTACAAGGCTAAGGCATTACGCCTTTAAGGGCTTTTCGGGCTTAAAAGCTGATAGTTTAAAGAAGCTGTTGCGAACCATTGAATTTCCCGAAGGACAGGATACGGCTTTGTATTCGTTTTTTAACGAAGTGGGTAATTGCTCGGATCGCCTGATTCGGATATTGCATTACGGGGATTCACAAATAGAGGGCGATCGGATAACTTCATATCTAAGAAACCAGCTTCAAATGCAGTTTGGAGGCGAAGGTATCGGCCTTTTTCCTGTAGTTGCTGTGAATCCGGCTTCTATTTCGTTTGTGTATGAAATTTCAGATAACTGGCAGAGATTTACGCCCTTGCAAAATTCAGGAAATAGCAATAGATACGGTGTTCTGCTTAATTGCGCCCGCATTTCGGGATCTGGTGATTTATCTGCGAAGAAGGAAGTTGAGGCCTGGATAAACCTTAAGTATGCCAATACAAGTTATCCTTTGGCGCAGCGATTTAAACAATGTCAGGTATTTTATGGATTTAATAAAGCTCCAATGATGGTAGAACTGAAACAGCAGGACTCTATTGTCGATGCAGAGATAATCCCATCTGCAAACCGCATAAACAGGTTAAGATGGGACTTTAGCCATTCTGTAAAGAATATTACCATATCGTTTAAGGCTACCCAAACGCCCGATGTATACGCAATATCGCTGGACGGACATACAGGCATTGCTGTAGACAATATTCCGGTGAGAGGAAGCTCCGGGCTCGAATTTACAAAGTCCAATCCTTTGTTTTTGAGCGATTTCTACAACATGTTAAATGTTAAGATGCTGATCATGCAGTTTGGGGTGAATGTAGTTCCTAATGTTCGTACCAATTACAGCTATTACCGCGAAGGCTTTTATCAGCAATTGATGGCGCTTAAGTTAAATCATCCCAATATGCCGATTATTGTGATTGGGGTAAGTGATGTTTCAAGGAATGGCGCCAATGGATTAGAATCCTATCCTAATATTGAGCTCATACGCGATGCGCAAAAAAGTGCTGCTTTCGCTGCCGGTTGTGCTTTTTGGGATATGTACGAAGCTATGGGCGGGAAAAACTCGATGCCTAGTTGGGTAAATGCTAACCCTCCGCTGGCGCAGAAAGACTTCACGCATTTTAACCCGGTAGGGGCGAAAATTATTGCCGAAATGTTTTACAGGGCACTAATGATTGAATACGAACGTTTTTTAAATCACACAGCTAATAATTTGGCATGCAAATAAGTTTTAAAATTTGGGTTTTAAGGATGACCGCTGGGCTAATCTTGTCCGCTTTGCCGATCGTAGCTTGGGCTCAAGAAAGAAATAATGTCGCTTCTTCCATTTTTCTGAATGCTCAAAACGAGCAATGGATTGCTTTTGTGAAGAAGTTTAAAAGCACGAACAGCATCTCTTCTCATAAAATAAACATCCTGCAGATTGGCGATTCTCACATTCAAGGTGGCTATTTTACCAATCAGGTCCGAAACCTGATGAATTCTAAACTAAACGTGAGTGCCGGCTTTACGTTTCCTTATAACCTTGCAAAGACAAATGGGAGTGAGGAAATGCGCTATTATTCCCCTAATCACTGGAATGTAAACAAATGGAATACAAATGATTCCGGCAAGTCCCCGATTGCAGGATATCTTATCTCTACCAACGACTCTGTTATCAGGATATCTATCGGCATTAATGCGAACAATCCTAACAATCGGTCCGATTGCATACGCTTTTACCATAATTCGCCCGGTGTTTTTGCTGAGTGTAAACATGCTCAGATGGTAGACACGCGTAAAATGGGGGATTTGGTTTATGTCACTACGTTTAAGTTTGTAACACCTGTGGATTCGGCGTCCATATCTTTTATACCGCATCAACGGTTAAAAGAAGGATTTCAACTATTTTCCGTGGAAGTGGACAATTATTCTTCGCGTGTAAGTTATCATGCATTGGGAATTAACGGTATTACATTCGACGGATATATCGGAAAGGTAAATTATTTGCCATGGATGAGGCAGATCTCGCCCGATTGCCTGATTGTTTCTTTCGGAACAAATGACATTTATTCCGGGAAGATCAATTCTGCTTTGTTTGCCAGTAAAGTTTGCGGGCTTATTGATACGCTGAAACGTGCGTTTCCCAATATGGCCGTTATAATTACCTCTCCTGGCGACCATTTACGCTTCAAGAAATACAACAATCATGCTATAGCTATAGCTAGTGGTATTTTGCGCAATGTTGCCATTCAGAAGAATTGCTTGTTTTGGGATTTCTTCTCGGAAATGGGCGGAGAAGGAAGTTCTCGCGATTGGTATAAGAAAGGCTGGATGTTCAGGGATTATGTGCACTTAAGCAAAGAGGGCTATAAACGACAGGGAAGTATGTTTTACGATGCTTTTATGAATACTGTGGAACAAACCCTGGAGGAATGAAGAAATGCTAAAAGCTGGAATTGATTGATGGCTAACTTTTGGATCATATTAAAAGAAAATTTTCTGTATGATGCAACGCGTCCGTTGTTGTTTACCCAGTATTTTTTCTGGGTTTTCTTCCTTTTGGTTTTATTGGGCTATGGATTTTTCTATAAAAATATCAAGGCGCGTAATATTTACTTGTTCATTGTAAGCTTGTACTTTTATTATAAAACAGGAGGTTTTTTTATTTTTCTGTTACTTTTTTCCATTATTTCTAACTTTTACCTTGGTAAAGGAATATATAAATCAACAAATCGCAGCAAGCGGAGGATATACGTTTCGCTAAGTGTGCTGGTAAGTCTTGGAATTCTTGCTTATTTTAAGTATGCGTATTTGGCTGTCGACTTTGTTAACTACGTATTTGGCACGAGTTATAAAGTAGTCGATTATCTTGCACTTTGGACCAACGCAATAGCTGGCTCTCATTTTAACATCAGTGCTATTGTATTGCCTGTTGGTATCTCGTTTTTTACTTTCCAATCATTAAGCTACACCATAGATTTATATAGGAAGCATTGTGAGCCCGTAAGGAATGCAGTGGATTTTGGCTTTTTTATTTCTTTTTTCCCGCAGTTAGTGGCAGGGCCTATTCTAAGGGCTTCGGATTTTATTCCACAGATGTATAGCTCTTACGCGCTTACTTCGCGTGAAATGGGGCACGCTATGTTTCTGATTGCAAACGGTCTTGTAAAAAAGATGATCATTTCGGATTATATTTCTATCAATTTTGTTGATAGAGTCTTTGATAATCCGCTCAGTTATTCAGGTTTCGAAAACCTGATGGCTGTATATGGCTATACGCTTCAAATTTACTGTGACTTTTCGGGATATACGGATATTGCAATAGGATTGGCGCTGCTGATGGGCTTTCATATCCCATTAAACTTTAATTCTCCATATAAAGCTACCAACTTAACCGATTTCTGGCATCGATGGCATATTTCTCTTTCCTCTTGGTTGCGCGATTATTTGTACATCCCTCTGGGCGGGAACCGAAAAGGGAAAGTTCGCACGTATATAAACCTGATGCTTACTATGCTTTTGGGAGGTCTCTGGCATGGAGCAAGTCTCCGTTTTATTATTTGGGGCGGAATTCACGGATTGGGGCTGGTTATTGACAAGTTGCGGTTTAAGTATGTGAGAGCCTTTAATTTTGGGCTTGCAAAGGTGTTCTCCGTATTTATTACTTTTCATATTGTGGCTTTTGCGTGGATTTTCTTCCGGGCAAACAGTATGCAACATATCCAGGACATATTAGGACAGATTTCTGGTCATTTTTACTGGAATCTGGTTCCTCAGATAATTGCTGGTTACCGATTAGTCTTTTCAATAATTCTATTGGGTTTCCTGATACACTGGTTACCCTCATCGCTCAAAGAAAAAGTACGTGGGTGGTTTATCATTACACCTGTTTATGCAAAGGTAGCTATTGCAGTATGCGTGGTAATTCTGATATATCAGTTTAAATCGTCGGTGCTTCAGCCTTTTATTTATTTTCAGTTTTAGTTAGTTCGCAGGCGGGGCTTCAATTGACGGATCCTGGATAATGCCTTTACTTACAAATACGGGACGAATGTGCTTCCGTAGCAAAGGCCTTTGTTTTTGGAACCAGATTCCTGCTGCAATAGTGGCCACGCCTCCAATAGCTAGTGTGTACGTAATTCCGATAATCGTAGCAACGGTTCCGGCCAGGAGATTTCCGATAGGGTTCATTCCCATAAGCGCCATCGCGTAAAAGCTCATCACTCTTCCTCTTTTATCTTCATCTGCAAGCGTTTGAATTAGCGTGTTTATCGATGCAATAACCGTGATCATGGCCAGACCAGTGAAGAATAAGGAAATAACTGACAGCCATTCCGATCGGGAATAGGCAGCGGTGATCAAGGCTATGCCAAATGTAACGGTACTTATCGAAATGATTTGCCCGAGGCCTATTACCGTTTTTCGCGAAGCCAGGTACAATGCCCCAATTAAAGCACCGGCGCCAACGGCTGACATAAGAATTCCCAGCATAGCCGATCCGCCTTTTAGCAATTCCTTTGCATATGCGGGCATGAGTACGATGTAGGGTAATCCCAAAAGGCTTATAACTGCCAGCAGGATTAACAAGATTTTTATGGGAGCAAATCCAAATGTGTATTTGAATCCTTCGGAAAAACTTTTCTTTAAATTGGTCTCCTGTTGTGGAGGTCGTTGCTTTTGAGTCATATTCATCGTCATAAGGGCCCAAATTACAGCTATGTAGCTTATTGCATTCATTGTAAAACAAATGCCTTCGCCAACAATAGCTATGGTAAATCCAGCAATACCCGGTCCCACAAGACGTGCACCATTGAACATTGCCGAGTTCAGCGCTATGGCATTACTCAGGTGCTCAGGTTTTTCTATAAGATCGATAACCAGCGATTGACGCGCCGGCGCATCGAAAGCACTTATAAATCCGAAAAACAAGCTTAAAGAAATGATATGCCACACCTGAATTGTGTTGGTGAGTACCAGAACCGCCAGCACCGCAGCCTGAATCATAAAAAGGATTTGTGTGGCTATCATAATTCGGTGTTTGTTGAGCCGGTCGGTTATTACGCCCGCAAACGGAGAAAGTATGAATGTGGGCGCCTGCCCGGTAAAGCCAATGAGCCCCAATAAGAATACCGAACCTGTAAGTCGGTAAACAAGCCAACTCATGGCAATTTGTTGCATCCATGTGCCAATGAGCGAAATGCCCTGCCCTAAGGAATAAAGCCGGAAGTTTTTCGATTCCAACGAGGCAAAAACCTCCTTAAATAAGAAAGCTTTCTTAGATAACAATTCGATTAGCCGCATGAATATTGATTTTCTTGTACAAAGTTACAAAACCTTATATTTTAATACAGATTAAAAACGAAATTGTTTTGAGCAGGTTCTTTTTAGTAGTAGTAAATAAAATAATTGAAAGAGTTTGTCAATAGTCAGCCACTTTTTTTATATTTGAAGAAGGGAGAAAGTAATGTTTATCGTTGCTGATCAATTATAGATAACAAAATACCCAACAAATACATGAGAAGAGTTGTAATTACCGGCATGGGGGCGCTTACCCCTCTTGGAAATAATGTAAATACCTTTTGGGAGAATATTCTCATTGGGAAGAGTGGGGCAGGCCCTATAACAAAGTTTGATGCCTCTTTGCATAAAACGCAGTTTGCTTGTGAGCTTAAAGGATATGCAGCCGAAAACTACTTCGACCGTAAGGAACTCAGGAAACTGGATGAGTTCAGCCAATATGCACTTGTGGCATCCGAGGAAGCCATGACA